>NZ_JBQISV010000085.1:0-9063 GCF_056800975.1 Acutalibacter sp. | reverse complement strand
TTTATCTTGAAATCACTTGTCCCTGGCCCCAAATCCAGCATTTTCCCCGATTTTATAACAGAGTCCAGGGCTCGAAAAATCTATTGACAGATGGGCTCCCAGGAGGTGGGGCGGGGGCTTGGGCGTGTCGAAAAGGGTGTTGGGTGAAGGTCGAGCATGGGGGTGCTTCTTTCTGTAGAGGGATCTGGGTATGCGGCTGTCCGCATAGAATCTGCTTGAAAACTCCGGAATCTGCCAGTTTTGACCAAAAACAGTGCTTTCAGCGTCAAAAATCTCATTTTTATCTTGAAATCACTTGTCCCTGGCCCCAAATCCAGCATTTTCCCCGATTTTAAGACAGAGTCCAGGGCTCGAAAAATCTATTGCCAGATGGGCTCCCAGGAGGATGGGCGGGGCTTGGGTGTGTCGAAAAGGGTGTTGAGTAGGAGGCCGAGCACGGGGGTGTTTCTTTTTTGTAGAGGGGGTGACAGAGCAGAGACTGCCCTTATTATACAGCTCCCATTCTTGTTTTGCAAAGGGTGAATAAATTTTCTCCGGCGTCCCATACTTTTTCCAGTTCTTCCCAAAAACATACGGAAAAGGCGGGGTCACTATGAACGAACGGAGAAAAATGATAGCGCGGGCTCTCTGCTGCGGGTTGGTGTTGGCTGCTTGTTTGGGCTGGCTGCGGACAGCGGGGACTGCGGAGCAGCTGCCAGAAAACCTGCTGCGGCTGCATGTGGTGGCAAATTCAGACAGCGAGGCTGACCAGGCCCTGAAGCTACAGGTGCGGGACGCGGTATTGCAGGAGGCTGGTCAATGGTGCCGGGACGCGGAAAGCATGGAGGAGGCCAATGTGCTGCTGTGTACGCATTTGGAGGGAATTACTTTGGCGGCGGAGGACGTGGTGCGCAGAGAGGGATTTTCGGAACGGGTGCGGGCCCAGGTAACAGAGGAGTATTACCCCACCCGGCAGTATGAGGGCTTTACGCTGCCGGCGGGGCGTTACCGGTCGCTGCGGGTGACCATTGGAGAGGGCGAGGGCCGGAACTGGTGGTGCGTGGTGTTTCCGGCGTTGTGTCTGCCGGCGGCGGGAGAGGGCGGGGAGCCCTTGGGAACGCTGCCGGAGAGTCAGCGGGAGCTGGCGGAGCACGCGGGGAAATACCGGGTGGGGCTAAAGGTGACGGAGCTATACGAGCAGCTGCGGGAGTGGCTGCGGGGCCAGTAGCAGCGCGGGCGAAAAGACCAGAGCGAAGCAAGAGCAAGGGTGCGCGAATCAAAAGTTTCGTCAACCTTTTCAAAGGTTGCAGAGGTTTGGGGACAGAGTCCCCAAGGTCTTGACCTTGACCTTAGGCGGCGCAGACAGCAACGGTGCGAGGCAGTAGTTTTCTCTCATCACCAAGTAGGGAACGGGGCAGAGCTGTGCCGCCGTCCCTAGCGAGGTCGACCAAAGGGAGACCAGCGGACTGCTTGCTGCCGTCAGCCTCAGAAACAGACCCTTTTTGACCCTCCTTCACGAGAACCCCCAAACAACCAGAAAAAACTGCTTTTGCTTCCGCCATCTGTTTGCGGCCAGTTGGGATAGAGCGAAGGCCCAGCGAGCGCAGACGCGGGGTCTTGGCGGCTGCGGAAGGTTTGCGAAGCAAAGCTTCTTCCCCTTGCGGAGCAAGGGGGCGAGCGTCCGTTTTGCAGGCGGTGCATTCAGAGGGCGGGCCCTTCTGTTTGGGGTGAACGGGGCGGCAGGGCTTTTGCCATACATTTGACTTATCTTTATTCTTTACTTTCAGGGGGCGCTTTTCTTGCTTCAATTTATTCTGGGCCGCGCCGGAAGCGGTAAAACCGAGTACCTCCGCCGGGCCCTTTCTGACCGCAGTCTGGCCGGGGACAGCCGCTGCGTGATGCTGGTCCCTGAGCAGTACAGCTTTGAGACGGAAAAGGCCATGCTTCGGCTGGCCGGGCCGCAGCGGGCCAATGCCATCAGCGTTTATAGCTTTACCCGCTTGGCTGAGGCTGTCTTCCGTCAGGAGGGGGGCGTGGCCGGACACAGGCTCAGCGACGGGGGCCGGCGCATTCTTATGTCCTCCGCTGTCGCCGCCTGCGAGGACAGCCTTGTGGTGTACAAAAACGCCGCAGGCTCCGGCCGGGTTACAGACCTGATGCTCACTGCTGTCAATGAGATGAAAATGTGCGGCATCCCTCCCCTGCAGCTTACCGCGACCGCCGGTCTGCTGAAAAGCCAGGGCCTGGCCCAGAAGCTCCGGGAGCTGGGGCTTGTTTACACTGCCTATGAGGCCCTGGTGGGCGCCTCTTATCTGGACTCTCGGGACGACCTGACCCGGCTGGCCCAGGCCCTGGAGGGAGCCAGGGTTTTTCAGGGCTGCACCATTGCGGTGGACGCTTTTGAGGGCTTTACAGTACAGGAGCTGAAGGTGCTGGGCCAGCTGCTCCGTCAGGCGGACAGGGTGCTGGTCAGCCTTTGCACCGACGGGCTGGAGGAGGACAGCGCAGGCCTGTTCGCCCTGGTGGACCGTACCCGCCGGCGGGTCACCCGGCTGGCGGAGGAGCAGGGGGTGGGCCTGCTGCCCCCTGTGGCGCTCACCGGCGCGCCCCGCTTTGCCAACAGCAGCCTGAAGCAGCTGGAAGCCCAGCTGTTCCGGCCACAGGGGCGGGAGCAGCCCCTTGGGGAGCAGGAGCATGTCACCCTGTTCGCTGCCCGGGATGTGTTCGAGGAGTCGGAGTATGTGGCCGCCACCATACGGCGGCTGGCGGCCCAGGGAGTGCGCTATCGGGACATCACCATTATCTGCCGGTCGCCGGAATGGTATTTTGGCCGGCTAGACGTAGCCATGAAAAAGCGGGAGATCCCGGTGTTTCTGTCTCAGCCTGTGCGGGTGGACGCGGAGCCGGTGTGCCGGTTTGCCCTGGGGGCCTTTGAGGCTGTACAGGAGGGCTTTGGCACGGACGGGCTTATGGAGCTGCTGAAGACCGGGGTCTCCGGGTTTACGACAGAGGAGATCTCTGCTTTGGAGAACTACGCCTTTCTCTGGCGGCTGAACGGCCAGGGCTGGCGGCAGCCCTTTACCCGGCACCCCCGGGGCTTTGGGCAGGAGCTCACCCCCCAGGACCAGCAGGAGCTGGACCGGCTCAACGCCCTGCGGGAGAGGCTGGTGCCCCCCTTGGAGCGTTTTGCCCAGTCCGCCAAAGAGGCCACCGGGCAGCAGCTCAGTCAGGCGGTGTATCAGCTGCTGATGGACTTTGGCTTGGAGGAGAGCCTGCCGGAATACTGCCGCCGGTTGGAGCTGGCCGGAGAGGACGGCCTTGCCGCCCGGCAGCTGCGGGTGTGGAACCTGCTGATGGAGACCCTGGACCAGATGTACCGCATTTTGGGGGACAGGCTCACCCCGAGAGAGCGGTTTTACCGGCTGCTGCGGGAGGTGATGGCCGGGGAGGATGTGTCGGACATACCCCAGACCGTGGACCAGGTGGTGTTCGGCACAGCCGAGCAGGTGCGTCAGACTGCCCCCCGGGTGGTGTTTTTGATGGGGGTGACGCAGGGGGACTTTCCCCTGACGCCCAGGTCCTCGGGCGTGTTCTCTGACGCGGAACGCCGGGAGCTGATTGCCCTGGACCTGCCCCTGGGGGACCCCTTGGAGCAGAAGGCCATGGAGGAGCGGTATCTGGCCTATTCGGTGGCCTGCATGGCCCGGGAGGCTCTTTACATAAGCTGGCCGGGCTCTGCAAGCGGGGAGGACAAGGAGCCCAGCGAACTGGTGACCCAGGTGCGGGGCATTTTTCCAGGGCTTCAGCCGGTCACGGAGCTGCCTGAGGCCTATTTTGCCAACTCCCGGGAGGCGGCATTCTCCCGCATGGCGGCCAGATGGCGGGAGAACAGCCCCCAGGCGGCGGCGTTGAAGCTGTTCGCGGCAGGGGAGCCGGACTATAAAGGGCGGCTGGCTGCTTTGGAGCGGGCCGGGGGCCAGCGTTCCCAGCGGATGGAGGACCCTGCCGCCGCAAAGGCTTTGTATGGAGAGCGGCTGTTCCTCTCCCCCAGTCAGATTGAGACCTACCACAGCTGCCCCTTCCAGTACTACTGCCGGTATGGGCTCAATGCCCGGGAACGCCGCCCCGCCCAGGTAGATGTATTGCAGTATGGCACCTTGATGCACTATCTGTTTGAGCAGGTCTTTCGGGAACCGCCGGAGGTGCGGGCAAGGCGCACGCCGGAGGAGCTGGGGGCTTTGGTGCGGGCGCTCATACGGCAATATGCGGCGGAGAATATGGGGGGGGCCGAGCTGCTCTCTGGCCGGGAGCGTTACCGGCTGGAACGGATGGCCCAGTCGGCCTGCAAGCTGATTGCCCAGGTGGAGCGGGAGCTGGCCCAGAGCCTGTTTGTCCCCGAGCACCTGGAATGGCGGCTGGGACGGGACATGCCCCCCCTGCGGGTGGAGACCGGCTCAGGCAGAGCTGTCACCGTGGGGGGCACGGTAGACCGGGTGGACATCTACCGCAGCCCCAACGGCAAAAATTATGTGCGGGTGATTGACTATAAGACCGGCAGCAAAAGCTTTCGGCTGGGAGACGTGCTGTATGGACTGAACATGCAGATGCTGGTGTATCTGGCGGCGCTCACCCAAAGGGGCGGGCTGGAACCGGCGGGGGTGCTGTATATGCCGGCGGCGGAGCCCAGCGTCAGCGTGGACCGGGACGCGGACCCGGCAGAGGTGGCCAAGGCAGAGAGCCGCCAGCTGCGCATGAGCGGCCTGGTGCTGGATGACCGGGAGATTATTCAGGCCATGGAGGCAGCGGCCAAGGGGGAGTTTGTCCCGGCGGTATTGAAAAAGGACGGGAACCCGGACAGCCGCAGCTCGGTGCTGGGCGCAAAGGAGCTGAGGCTGGTGCTGGAATATTCCTTGCAGCTCATCGCCTCTATGGGGCGGGAGCTGGAGGAGGGCGCAGCCGCGGCCCGTCCCCACATGAAGAACCAGCCCGCCTGCCAGTACTGCCCCTATCGCCCGGTGTGCGGCAGGGAATTCAGCGACCGGGATGTGGAGAATGAGCGCATGACCCTAAAAGAGGCCATGGACGCCATAAAAAAGAGACAGGAGGAATCGTCATGGGCAAACAAGGAGCAGGACGGAGAAAGCCGGGAATAGGCCCCCGGCTGGCGTTGGGCATTGTGACGGCAATCAACCTGGCGCTGACCCTGGCGCTGGCAGTGCAGAGGAGGAAGGACACCCTGCGGGTGATTCAGGAGGGGGATGTGGTGAAGGTGCTGAAGGAGCGGAAGACAAAGAGCTCTTAAGCCGCCGGAGGATGCCGCCCTTGGCCTTGAAAATATAGTTAACGCAGTTCGCACGGGCGTGCCCGCGCCGCCGCGTTTACGATAAAGCATACACACTCCCGGCCCTGTCCGCATAGGATAGGCCGGGAGCGTTGCTTTTTGCCGCGCCTCCTGCCCGACAAACCAGAAGAACAGAGGTGACCTCTATGCCCAGCCCTCTTGCCAGCGGCATTGACATTTCCCAGTTCAACGGCAATGTGGACATTGCCGCCCTGCGGGACAAAGTGGACTTTATTATTATCCGCTGCGGCTACGGCGACGACTACCCTTCTCAGGACGACACCCAGTACCGGGCCAATGTGCGAAAATGCCTGGATAACGGCATACCCTTTGGGGTGTATCTCTACTCCTATGCCCGCAACCCCACCATGGCCAGCAGCGAGGCCCGGCATACCCTGCGGCTGTTGGAGGGGCTCACCCCCCTTTACGGCGTGTGGTATGACCTGGAAGACAGCACCCTGCCCACCGGCCAGGCTCTGATTGACAACTGCCTGACCTACTGCAGCGCTTTGCGCCAGGCCGGGTATTACTGCGGCCTTTACGCCTCTCTCAGCTGGATGCGCACCCGGCTGAACAGCCCACGGCTGGCCCACCTGGACCGGTGGGTGGCCCAGTGGGGGCCGGACCTTAACTGGCCGGACGCGGGCCTGTGGCAGTACAGCGACAGGGGAATAATCAACGGCAGAGTTTTTGACATGAACCGGGCGTTTCGGGACTACCCGGCGATTATTGGAAAAGGAGAGTGGACTGACATGACCAAGGAGCAGGTTCGGGATCTGGCCCGGGAGGAGGCCCAGCGGGCCGTGCGGGAAAACGAGTCCCGCTACCGCACCATTGGCGATGTGCCCGGCTGGGCCCGCCAGCAGGTGGAGGAGGTGTACCGCCGGCTGGAGCTCACCGGCTCTGGCACAGGTGGGGAGGACAACACCCAGATTGACGCCAGCCCCACCTATGTGCGGGTGCTGGTGGTACTGCACCGGCTGATGGAGGCCTTGGGGCCCGAGGCCTTTATGCGGGCGCTGGAAAAGGAGCCGGAGCAGGACGCAGGGAACTCATGACGCGCTGGCCTGCGCAGGGAAAAAGCAGCCCCGGACAACCGGCCCGGAAAATGGGCCGGGGTGAGTCCGGGGCTGCTTTGTCTGGAATTCGCCCTAGGAGTCTTGTCAAGGACTGGCGGGGGCGGGAGTGTCCTACCGCGCATTTTATTTGCTTTACGTCCAGGAACCCTTGTAGAGGCGAAGCTGCGTGTCCGCCCGTCTCTCCCAGGGTTCCGGTACTTCCGGATGATATCTACCCCTACATTAAAGCCTGCGAAAGGGGCACTCCCCGGGGCGGGGGCTGTTACCGCGATTTCTGGCAGTCTGTCTGACTGTCTATAAGAACCGGTATCTGCCCTGGGGCTCTCCCTTTTTTCTCTGTCTTGGACATTCTCTCGCAAAAGGAGCCCTCAAAATAAAGAGTTTATTAGCAGGGCTTTGGTGAGCGTTCAGAAAAGCTTTGTCTACCTTTTCAACAGGGATAGGTTTCTTGGGGACAAAGCTCCTCAGCCGCCGGAGGCTGTTCCGTTGTCATAAGCTCCTTCTTCAGACATTCCCCCGCAAAATAAACTCTACCATTTTTCGCCTGAATGTGGTATACTATTTTTATCTGACCAACAACGCAAGGGGGATATCTGAATATGTGTGGATTTGTAGGCTTTGCCGGCGACCCCAACGAGGGCGTTCTTCACGCCATGACCACTGCCATTGCCCACCGGGGCCCTGACGACGCGCAGTATTATCAGGACGCCCAGGTCTCTCTGGGCTTTCGCCGCCTGTCCATTATTGACCTGGAAGGAGGCCGGCAGCCCATGCTCAACGAGGACGGCAGCAAGGTGCTGGTCTTTAACGGCGAAATATACAACTACCGGGACCTGAAGCGGGACCTGCTGGCCGCGGGGCATGTGTTCACCACTGCCGCCGACAGCGAGGTTCTGCTGCACGGCTATGAGGAATACGGCCCCGCTCTGCTGAACAAGCTGCGGGGCATGTTCGCTTTTGTCATCTGGGACAAGGAAAAGGGCGAGCTGTTCGGGGCCCGGGACTTTTTCGGCATCAAGCCCCTTTACTATGCCCGGATGGGAGAAAGCTTTCTTTTTGGCTCGGAGCTGAAAAGCTTTCTCCACCACCCGGACTTTAAAAAGGAGCTGAACGAAAGGGCCTTGGAGAGCTATTTGAGCTTTCAGTCTTCCCCTGGGCCCGAGACCTTTTTCAAGGACGTGTACAAGCTGCCCCCGGCCCACTATTTTGTGTACCGGAAGGGGAGCATGGAGACCACCCGCTACTGGCTGCCGGAGTTCCGCCCGGAGGAGGACCGCAGCTTGGAGCAATGGGTGGACGACATTGAGAAAACCTTTGACGACAGCATTGAGGCCCATAAAATCAGCGATGTGGAGGTGGGCTCCTTCCTGTCCTCGGGGGTGGATTCCAGCTATGTGGCCTGCTCGGCCAAGGTGGACAAGACCTTTACCGTGGGCTTTGACAATGGGGAGCGGTACAATGAGACCAGCTATGCCCGGGAGCTCTCGGAGCTCATACCGGTGAAAAACATCAGCAAGGTGATTACCCCGGAGGACTTTTGGGGGAACTTCGCCAAAATTCAGTACCACATGGACGAGCCTCTGGCCGACCCCTCGGCGGTAGCCCTGTACTTTGTGTGCAATATCGCGGCCCAGCATCTGAAGGTGGTGCTCTCCGGGGAGGGGGCCGACGAGATTTTCGGCGGGTACAACATCTACAAGGAGCCTCTGTCCATGGCCTGGTATGAGAAGATTCCTCTGCCCATCCGGCGGCTCATTGGAAAGCTTGCGGGGGCTTTGCCCGCCCACCGGGGGCTGAACTTTCTGGTGCGCAGGGGCAAGCCTTTGGAGGAGCGCTTTATCGGCAACGCCTATATGTTCACCGAGAAGGAACGCCGGGCCCTGCTGAAGCGTCCAGTGGGCGCGCCCTCTCCGGCAGCGTTGGTCAAGCCCTATTACGACATGGTGAAGGATCGGGACCCGGTGACCAAAATGCAGTTTGTGGACCTGAACATGTGGATGGTGGGGGACATTCTGCTGAAAGCGGACAAGATGAGCATGGCCAACTCCCTGGAGCTGCGGGTGCCGTTTTTGGACAAGGAGATTATGGCGTTGGCCGGGCGCATTCCCACCCGATACCGGGTCAACAGTGAGAACACCAAGTACGCCATGCGTCAGGCGGCGCTGCGGCGGATGCCGGAGAAGTGGGCGGGCAAGAAAAAGCTGGGCTTCCCGGTGCCCACCCGGGTGTGGCTGAAAGAGGAGAAGTATTATCAACGGGTTAAGGCGGCGTTTGAGGGGCCGGAGGCGGAGAAATTCTTCCACACCGGGGCTTTGGTAAAGCTGCTGGACGAGCACCGGGCCGGAAAACGGGACAACAGCCGGAAGGTCTGGACCGTATACACCTTTTTGGTCTGGTACAAGGAGTTCTTTGTGGAACGCTGACCTGCGGGGCTGCGGTTCGCTTTTGGCACAGGCTTAAAGGAAATGCTTTTGACGGTTTGGAAGGGACTTTGCGGGAAAAGTCCCTTTCCCTTCATTCAGGATTAGGGCTTGTTTGAAAATAGAGGAAATGACGAATTTTTACCCAGAAGGGGTTCATTTCAAGGAAAAAACGCAAGGCAATCTTCCGATTGGCGAGGATTTTTGACGCAGAAAGGGGCCCCTTCTGGGTAAAAAGACGGCG
>NZ_JBQISV010000084.1:0-9107 GCF_056800975.1 Acutalibacter sp. | reverse complement strand
CAGCCCGGGCAGCGTCCCGGCCCACGCGCCGGCCGCTGCCCCTCAGCCCTCTCCGGAGCGCTCCGCCTTCACCCTCGCCGACGCTGCCACCGGCCAGACCCTCACTGTCCCCGACCGGGAATTTCTCGCCGCCGCCATTGCCTGCGAGATGGACCTGAACGCCCCCCAAGAGGCCCTGAAGGCCCAGGCTGTGGCCGCTTACACCTACTACAGCCGCCAACGCCAAACCGGCCAGCCCATTGCCTGCGACACGGAGAACTGGCTGGTCTATGTCCCGGCCAGCGCCATGCAGGAGCGTTGGGGGGAGGACTTTGACCGCTATCAGGCCCTGCTGGACCAGGTGGTGGACCAGGTTTTCGGCCAGACCCTCACCTATGGGGATGAGCTGGCCCTCACCGCCTACTTCGCCATCTCCCCCGGCAGCACCGAGGCGGTAGAGAATGTCTGGTCGCCGGACGCGGGGGAGGACCACCCCTATTTGCAGGCCGTGGCCAGCCCTGGCGACGCTTTCAGCGACGGCTATCTGAGCGAAGCCCGCTTTACCCCCGAGGAGTTCCGGGAGGCGGCGGCGGAGGCCTTCCCCCAGGCGGACCTTACCGGCCCTGTGGAGGAGTGGCTGACCGGCGCGGTCTACACCCCCTCGGGCATGGCAAAAACCGCCGTGCTGGGTGGCACGACGGTCTCTGGTGGGGACCTGCGGGGGGCGTTGGGCCTGCGCAGCGCAAGCTTTACCTTTACGGTAGACCAGGCGGGCTTTCACTTTACCGTAAAGGGCTGGGGCCACGGGGTGGGCATGAGCCAGGCCGGGGCGGTGTTTCTGGCAAAGCGGGGCGCAGACTATCGAGAGATTCTGGCCCACTACTACCCTGGCACAGAGCTAAAGGGGTAAGGCTTTCTCACTGCCTCTTCCCCGGCTTCACATTCACCGCAGGAGGAATGCCGTCGCCCGCTGCGCCGTGCTCCCGCTCAAAGGCGGCAATGCTCTCACGCACCAGCACCAGAATATGACTGTTGACCGAGCGTCCCTCATAGTCTGCGATATAACCGATTTTACGCAGCATCTCCTCCTCCATACGGATGGAAATACTTTTGACAGCCACACAATCACCTCTTTGAAGATATATTGTGTGTTTATTTTATGGCTGTCATGTGGTATAATGGGGTATGTAGATACATGGTATATCTACATAATTTCATACAAAGGAGAAATCACATGAAAGTCGCCGTCATAGGCTCCCGGGGCCTGAGGGTAGAGGGCCTGGAACAGTACCTGCCGCCCCAGACCAGTCAAATCATCTCCGGCGGGGCAAAGGGCGTGGACGCCTGCGCCCGGGACTGGGCCCTGGCACATGGGGTCCCGCTGCGGGAGTTTTTGCCCCAATACGAGGTTTACGGCCGCGCCGCTCCCCTCAGGCGCAACCTGACCATCATCCGCCACGCCGACCTGGTGCTGGCCTTTTGGGACGGGCAGTCCCGGGGCACAAAATATGTGATAGAAAATTGCAAACGCCTGGGGGTCCCCTGCCGGGTGTACCTGCCCAAAGACCCTGACAGCCCCCTCAGCTCTCCAGCTCGTTGACCACGCCCTCCCGGTCCACGGCCAGCACCGCCCGATAGCTGGGGTCCAGCGCGGCAATCTCCCGGGCCAGCTTCTCCTTGATGTCCTGGTCGCTGTCCCCAAGGGAGAAGGGCACTGCCACGTCGAACAGCACATTGGAGTGGGTCACCCCCCACACCACCCGAAAGTCGTGGATGGCCCCCTGGGGATACAGGGCCTGAACCCGCTGCCGCACCTGCTCTTGCAGAGCCTGGGCTTTGGGGTCGCTGGTCACCACCGGGTCCAGGTGGATGACCAGATGAATGCCCTCCCGCTCCAAAAAGTCCCGCTCAATATTGTCAATGCGGTCGTGGCTGACCAGAATGTCCTCCTCGGCAGGCACCTCGCAGTGGACGCTGGCAAAGCAGCGGCCCTCGCCATAGCTGTGCACCGTCAGGTCGTGAATGCCGATTACGCCCTCATACCCCCGGATTTTGGTGTAGATATCCCGCACCAGCTCCGGGTCCGGGGCCGCGCCCAGCAGGGGGTCGGCGGTCTCTAAAATCAGCTTGGCCCCAGACACCACAATGAAGGCCGCCACCAGCAGGCCCAGCCAGCCGTCCAGCTGCCAGCCTGTGGCCCGGGAGGCCAGCGCGCCCAGCAGCACCACGGCAGTGGCAATCACGTCGTTGCGGCTGTCGCTGGCAGTGGCAATCAGGGCTCCGCTGCCAATGGTGCGGCCCACGCTGCGGTAAAACCCGCACTGCCACAGCTTCACTGCCACCGACGCCCCCAGAATGCCCAGAGACAGGGGCCCGAACTCCGCCGCCTGGGGGGAGAGGATTTTGCCCACCGAGCTGCGGCCCAGCTCCAACCCCAGAATCAGCACCAAAAAGGAGACGATTACCCCGCAAAGGTACTCGATGCGGGCGTGGCCAAAGGGGTGCTCCTTGTCGGCGGGCTTGCCTGCCAGCTTAAACCCCACCAGCATGATTATGGAGGAGCCGGAGTCTGTCAGGTTGTTCACCGCGTCGGCCAAAATCGCCACGCTGTGGGACAGCAGCCCCGCCGCCAGCTTTACCGCGAACAGCAGCAGATTGGTGGCAATGCCCACCGCCCCGGCGGTACGGCCTGCCTTTTCCCGCACATCCGGGGCGGGCTTCTCTCCATACCCCTTTACCAGCAGCCTCATCAGGCCTGCATACATGACCATCCCTCCCAGCTGTCAAACCAATATGCTGCCGCCCAGGCTGTCGATGCCAACAATCAGGGGAAAATCCTTCAGGGTCAACGCCTTGACCGACTCGCAGCCCAGGTCCTCAAAGGCGATGACCCGGCACTCTGTAATGCACTGAGCGGCCAGAGCCCCCGCGCCCCCAATGGCGCACAGGTACACCGCCCCGTTGCGCTTCATGGCCTCTACCACCGGCGCGCTGCGCCGGCCCTTGCCAATCATACACCTAAGCCCCAAATCCAGCAGCCGGGGGGTGTAGGGGTCCATGCGCACGCTGGTGGTGGGCCCGCAGGAGCCAATCGCCATGCCATCCGGCGCGGGGGTGGGCCCGGCATAGTACACCGCCGCCCCTGCCAGGGGAAAGGGGGGCTCCTCCCCCCGGTCCAGCAGCTCCACAATCCGCTTGTGGGCCGCGTCCCGGCTGGTGTAGGCCCTGCCGGACAGCAGCACCCGCTGGCCTGCCCGCAGCTTTGCCGCCATCTCTGGCAGCTGGCTGGTGTTCAGACGTATTTCCTCCATGTTCTCCGCCTCCTCCTTCAGGTCCCGTTCCAGGTAATATTCTGTGTCTGTCTCCCGTATGATGGAAAAGCCCAGCCGCCGGTGCAGAGCCAGAGAGGCCGGGTTCCACTTGTACACGGTAGTGCCGGTAATTTTTGGATAGCCCAGCTCCCCCAAGCGGCGGATGACGGCCCGCATTACCAGCTTTCCCAAACCCCTGCCCCGGTATTTGCCGTACCAGATGGCAATGGGCGGGTTCTCGGGCTTCACGGTCACATCCCCCACCGGGGTCCAGGCCCCGTCCTCCCAGGCCTCGACAAAGTAGAGCTCCCCGTGCTTGTCCAGATACTCGCACATGGCCTTTACATAGTCCAGACCAGGAATTTTGCTCTCGTCGAAGATGCCCTCTGAGTTCTGGTACACCACCGGGTCCTGGTAGCCGGGCAGAGCCAGCTGGTAATGGCCGTCGTACCGCCTGAGCCGCAGCCCCTCGGCCAGCTGAATCAGCTCCGGCTGTTGGATGCCGGGAAATGGCATGTTGCACCCTCCTTTGCAGACAGGAAAGCGGCCCCGGCGCTCAGCCGGAGCCGCAAATTTACCCTTATTTCTCCCAGAACAGCTCAATATGCTCGTGGGTGGGGCCGTAGAAAAAGGCAATGCGGATGGGCGCGCCGCCCAGGTCCATGTCGGCGGGCTCGTTGGTCACCTGATACCCGGCCTCCCGTACCTTCTCGATGATCTCATCCACCTGGTCGGTGGCAAAGGCGATGTGGGCCAGGGGCCCGCCCGCCGGAATCTCGCTGTCGCCGCTGAGAATCTCCATGCAGGAATTGTCCCCGCAGGACACCATGAGGCAGGGCCGCGCCGGGTCGCCCCAGCTTTTTTTGACCTCAAGCCCCAGCAGCTTGGTGTAAAAGTCCACTGTCTTCTGGTACTGCTCCGCCGTGGGCTTCACGGCAATGTGATGTACGCCCTTGATCATTCCCATTGTCCTGCCTCCTTCATCCCAATTACTTCCGGTTGAATATGGACATAATGTCGGTAAAGGTATCGTCGTCGTCAATCACCGCCGGGTCCACCCGGGGCTCCACGTTGCGCACGGTCTGGCTGCGGACAGGGCTGCTGCTCCGGCTGCTGCGGCTCACCGGGGCGGGGGCGGGCTCGGCAGGGGCGGGGCCCAGAAAATCGTCGTCCAGGTCAATGTCCAGCGCGGGCTTGGACTTCTCCCCGTTCATGCCGTCAAAGCCGGTGGCAATCACGGTGACGTTCATCTCGTCCTCCATGCTCTCGTCAAAGGTGGCGCCCCAGATGATGTTGGCGTCCGGGTGGGCCCGCTCGGTGACGATCTGAGAGGCGGTGTCAATCTCGTCCAGGGCAATGTCCGGGCTGGAGGTGATGTTGATAATCACGCCCCGGGCCCCGGCGATTTTGGTCTCAAGCAGGGGGCTGGAAATAGCCGCCATAGCCGCCTGCTCGGCCTTATCCTTGCCATTGCCGCGGCCCACGCCCATGTGGGCGTAGCCCGCGTCCTGCATCACAGACTTCACGTCCTCAAAGTCCAGGTTGACAATGCCCGGCAGCTGAATCAGGTCCGAGATGCTCTGCACGCCCTGGCGCAGCACATCGTCGGCCACCAGAAAGGCGTTGGCCAGGGTGATGCGCTCGTCGCTCACCAGCTTCAGCCGCTCGTTGGGAATGACCACCAGAGAGTCCACATGCTCCCGCAGGGCCGCAATGCCCCTTTCCGCCTGGTCCATGCGCCGCCGGCCCTCAAAGGCAAAGGGCTTGGTGACAATGCCTACCGTAAGGGCCCCCTGCTCCCGGGCGATTTTGGCCACGGCAGGGGCCGCGCCGGTGCCGGTGCCGCCGCCCATGCCCGCGGTGATAAAAACCATGTCCGCGTCCTTCAGGGTCTGAGAGATCAGCTCCCGGCTCTCCTCAGCGGCCTTTTCGCCCACCTCGGGCTTAGAGCCCGCCCCCCGGCCGCTGGTGAGCTTTTCTCCCAGCTGCACCTTTACCGAGGCCTGGCTGCGCTGCAGGGCCTGCTTGTCGGTGTTCATGCACACCAGCTCCACGCTGCGCACCCCGGCGCTGGCAATGCGGTTGACAGCGTTGCCGCCGCCGCCGCCCACTCCTACTACTTTGATGACCTGTGGGGTCTCGTCCAGCAGATTGTCAACTTCAAAAGGCATTTTTACGACCACCCTTCCTTATTTTCTGAATCCTGACGCCGGCCCCAGGGCCCTGTTTTTTCAGGCCCGGGCAGACTGCGCCTGCTCCTCCCCGCTCCGCACAGACACGGAAACAAAAGCAAGATTACGTCAACTCTTTTGCTACAAGGTATAATCTATCACTTTTTCGGCCAAATTTCAAGGATATTCTTAAAAAAAGAATCCACAAAACCGATATTTCCCAATTTTTTCCGGGCGAATACGCGCGCCGCCAGTCCCAGGCACAAGATATGGACAGACCCTCAAGCCCGCTGGCGGGCAAAGAATTTTTTGCCAACCGACACAGTCGCTGCCAGCCCCCTTGCCCGGCAGGGTCAGCCCGAAGCGTCCTCGGCGTTGGCCCGCGAGCAGGCGGCTCCGGGAGGCCACCCCCTGCCCCGGCGCAAGGTCCGCGCAACCAGAGCCTTTACTGACTCTGGCGCTTACCCATGCCGGCAGCTTCTTCCCGTCTACCATTCCTCCTCTTCCCCGGTGTAATACTCATCCTCGCCGCCCTCGGTCCATCCCTCGTCTCCGGTTCCGTCCTCCCACTCCTCCGGCCAGCCCGTGTCTTCTGCTTCCTCCTCCCAGTCCTCGCCGGTGTCCTCCGGCTGGCTCTGGTCCTCTGTCCCCTCCTCCGGCTCAGGCGTTGGACTGGGCGCGGGCGTTAGGGTGGGAACCGCCGGGGTCTGCACCCCATCCGGCGGGGCGCTGGGGTCAAAAAAGGCCCGCTTGCTCTCGGTCAGATAGCTCAGGTCCAGCCGCCCGGTCTGGTCCGGCTGAATGGCGTCCTCCTTCTCTGGGTCAAACAGCCCGTAGCCATACTGTATCTTGTGCTCCAGGTCCACGGCGCTGCCCAGCACGCACTCCACCCGGTCCTGATACCACAGCCGGATATGCCCCAGGTCGCTCAGGTCCAGCCGGGTGAAGTCCTGGGCCGCGCCCAGCTCGGCAATCACCTCCCGCACTGTCTGAAAGGCCTTGGCCTGCTCCTCGTCGTCCAGGCCCAGCATCAAGCCCGGCTGGGCGGCGTAGGGGTTCAGGCCAATCACCTGCATCAGGCCCTGGGGCGCGTCGGCCCGCACCTCCAGCACCTTGCCCCCCGCGCCAATCACAAACCACCCGCCCCCGGCCTGCAGGCAGCACACCGGCTGGGCGGCGGTGATGTCCACCACCACTGTGCCCGGAATTCTCCGGCTGATCTTCGCCTGGGCCACATAGGGCAGCTTTTGTTCCAGCTCCCGCTCCCTGTCTCCAATGGGGATGAGCAGCAGGTTGTCGCCCTCCTCATAGCCGCAGATGGCGAGAATCTCCTCCTCCGGGTACACCGCGTCCCCGGTCACCCGCACATGGGTCACCCGCAGCAGCAGCGACTCGGCCAAAAAGGCTGTGCCCGCCAGCATGGCCAGCAGGGCCAGAATCATCAGCAGCCTGCGCTGAAACAGCCCCATGGGCCTGCGCCGCTTTCGGGGCTGAGGCTCGGGCCGGGTGCGGGAGCGGGGGGCATCCCCTGGCTGCCGGGAGACCGGCTCCCGCTCTCTGGCCCCTCCCCGCTCTGAGGCGGGCCTGCGCCCTCTGGCCTCCCTTTGGGAGGAGGGCTTTCTTCCTGCCCGTTCCCGGGCGGAGGTTCTCTCTCGGGCGGAGGCCCGCTCTCGGGTAGAGGCTCTGTCCTTCCGCCTGCCGGCGTCCTGCGGGGCCGGGCGGGCGCGCTTGCGGCCTGCCCCCGGCAGAGGCCTTTGCTGAGGCGGCTCCCCGTCTGAATGGGAATTGATGTCCTCAAAGCTCTCGTCGTCCCACATGTCCCGCCGGGACCTTCTTCTTTCCGGTCTTCCCGCAGCCATTCCGCCGCCTCCCTTCCACGTCCTTTTTCCCGTCTGCCAGAGTCTGTTTTATAATTCAGAGAAATGCTGGATTTTTGTCCAAAAACGAGGGCTTTCAAGGAAAAAACCGCAAGAAGGGCTTGCCGCCTTTCGAGGATTTTTGACGCAGAAAGCACCGTTTTGGAGCAAAATAGACGGCGTTTCGGAGTTTTAAAGCTCTGTCTCCCGAATCCGGGCCCCCAGGTCCGCCAAACAGCCGCACAGGCCCTCGTAGCCCCGGCGGATGTGCTCCGCCGCCCCAACCCGGGTGACGCCCTCCGCCGCCAGGCCGGCCACCACCAGAGCCGCCCCGCCCCGCAGGTCGGCGGCCTCTACCGACGCGCCGGTCAGCCGCTCCACGCCCTCTACCACCGCCACCTTGCCCTCTACCTTGACGCTGGCCCCCATGCGGCTCAGCCCGTCGGCATGGCGGTAGCGGTTTTCAAATATGTTCTCTACAAACACGCTGGCGCCCCGGCCCACCGCGGCCATGGACATAACCACAGGCTGCGCATCGGTGGGAAAGCCCGGGTAGGGCATGGTGCGGATATGTCTCACCGCCCCCAGCCGCCGGGGGGCCATGATGTTCAAACAGCCCCCCAGCTGGCGCACCTCGCAGCCCGACTCCTCAAAGGGGGCCAGCATGGGCAGAATGTGGGTATTGTCCACATCCCGCAGGGTGACGTTGCCCCCGGTCACCGCCGCCGCAGCCATGTAGGTGACAGCGGCGATGCGGTCGGGCATGACCCGGTGCTCGCAGCCAAACAGCTCCTTCACCCCGTCTACAATCACGCAGCTCTCGCCCGCGCCGTAGATGCGCCCCCCGCAGCGGTTCAGATACTCGCACAGGTCGCAGATCTCCGGCTCTCGGGCGGCGTTGGCAATAATGGTGGTGCCTGTGCCGCACACTGCCGCCAGAATCAGGTTTTCGGTGGCCCCCACGCTGGGGAAGGCCAGGGACACATAGGCCCCCTGAATGCCCTGGGGGGCGGAGCAGTCCAGCCAGCCGCCGCTCTCGTCAATGTTTACCCCCAGCCGCCGCAGAGAGGAGAGATGCAGGTCAATGGGCCGGGGCCCCAGCTCGCAGCCCCCGGGAAAGCACAGCCTTGCCCGCCCGCACCGGGCCAGCATGGCCCCCAAAAACACAATGGACGACCGCATTCCCCGCATCAGCTCCTCGGGAATCTCCCAGCTGGTCATGGCGCTGTCCACGGTCAGGTCATGGCCCTCCCGGCGGCAGCGGCAGCCCAGCTGCTCCAAAATCGCCAGGGCCGTGTTCACGTCCGACAGGTCGGGGCAGTTGTGCAGCACAGTCTGGCCCTTGCACAGCAGCGCGGCCGCCAGCAGAGGGAGTGCGCTGTTTTTTGCCCCCTGGACCCGGAGCTCCCCGCTGAGCTCAGCAGGGCCGTCGATGATGATCATATGGAACACCTCACTTAAAATGGGCTACGCCATTTTATGAAGCATCCCCCAAAGTGTGCCAGCGTGACGCTGGACCCGATTCGCGTTTCGCTCACTTCGATTCGCTACGTTTCTCGAAAACGTTAGCGGCAGCCCGCGCAAAGGAAATGTGGGTGGGATAGGATAAGAGCCTGATGGGAGAGTCGCCTAACAGCGAGCCCATACCGGGGTCTAGGGAGAGGCTTGCCCCTGGCAGGGGGTTGCGGACAGGGTCCCCATGGGGGGAGTGTCCCATTCGCAGATTTTATATAGAGGTCCTGTCTGGGTCTCCGTTCCGGGAACTCCGGATAAATGGGTAATTACAGGGG
>NZ_JBQISV010000083.1:0-9228 GCF_056800975.1 Acutalibacter sp. | reverse complement strand
GCGGTCCAGAATGTTTGTGTTCGGCATTTTTCAGCCTATGGTGTATATGCTGTACATCTCCTCAGTGCTGTGCCTGATGTATCTGGGCGGCCGGGGCTATATCGGCGGCTGGAATTTTATGGGTCAGACAGTGTCCAGCGGCATCATTGTCTCCTTTTATATGTATATCTCCAAGTTCTTCAACCCCATTCAGCAGCTGGCCGAGCAGTTTGACATGCTGCAGCGCTCGTTTGCCGCGGCTGAGAAAATCTTCACAGTGATGGACATGGAGCCCCAGATTGTGGACGCGCCGGACGCCAGAGACATGGAGGATGTGAAGGGGGAGATCGAGTTTAAGGACGTGTGGTTTGCCTACAACCCCGGCGAGTGGGTTCTCAAGGGGGTCAGCTTCCACATCAGTCCCCGGCAGACCGTGGCCTTTGTGGGCTCCACCGGCTCGGGCAAGTCTACCATCCTGTCCCTGATCTGCCGCAATTACGACATTCAGAAGGGCCAGATCCTCATTGACGGGGTGGATATCAAGAAAATCACCATCTCCTCTCTGCGCAAGCATTTTGGCCAGATGCTTCAGGATGTGTTCCTGTTCTCCGGCACCATCCGGGGCAATATTGTGCTGCGGGATGAGTTCCCGGAGGAGGATATCCGCAGGGCCTGCGAATATGTGAACGCCGACAGCTTTATCTACCGGCTGGACAACGGCCTGGACGAGCCTGTGCGGGAGCGGGGCAACAACTTCTCCGCGGGCCAGCGGCAGCTGCTGTCCTTTGCCCGCACCATTATCCACAAGCCCGCGGTGATGATTCTGGACGAGGCCACCGCCAATATTGACACAGAGACCGAGCTTTTGATTCAGGACTCCTTGGAGAAGATGAAGAACATCGGCACCATGCTGATTGTGGCCCACCGGCTCTCCACCATTCAGCACGCGGACAATATCATTCTTCTGAGCCACGGGGAGATTCTGGAGCAGGGCAGCCACCAGGAGCTGCTGCGCCAGAAGGGACGCTACTACAAGCTGTACACTCTGCAGTACGATAAGGAGCAGCTGCAAAAGGCGGAAAGCCGCTAAGAGGGGGAGTCAGGACATGAAGAAAAGAAGGCCTGCAAATCTGGACATGACCCAGGGGTCGCCAGCCAGACTGCTGGTCCTGTTCGCCATTCCCATGTGGATCGGCGGGGTGTTCCAGCTCATGTACAACCTGGTGGACACCATTGTGGTGGGGCGGTTTGTCAGCATCGACGCCCTGGCGGCCATTGGCGCGGCGGCCTCAACCAGTATGTTTATCATGATGATGGGCAACGGCTTGACCAACGGCCTTTCGGTCATTGTTTCTCAGGCCGAGGGGGCCAAGCAGGAGCAGCGCATGAAGCAGGCGGTCAGCCATGCGGTATACCTGGTCCTGCTGGGGGGCCTGGCGCTGGGGCTGCTGGCCCTGTTCGGGGCGCGGCCCATGATGAACCTGTTGGGCGCGCCTGAGAACATCATAGGCCAATCGGTGACCTATATTCAGATCACCGGCGGGCTGACCATTGCCATTCTGCTTGCCAACGGCCTCATCTCCATTCTGCGGGCCATTGGCGACTCCAGAACCCCGTTGTACTTTCAGATTTTCGGCACCATTCTCAACATCGGCCTGGACCTGTTCTTTGTCTTGGCCTTGAATGGCGGCGTGGCGGGGGTTGCCTGGGCCACGGTGCTGGCGCAGGCGGTGTCGGCAGGGCTGTGCATGGCGTACATGGTCAAAAAGTATCCCCGCCTTATACCGGACCGGGCCGCTTGGCGATTTGACCGGAAGATGATAGGGGAGTACCTGCGCATTGGCCTGCCCATGTGCGCCCAGAGCGGGGTGTTGTGCGTGGGCATGTTTGTGGTCACGGCAGTCATTAACTCCTTTGGCTCTGACATTGTAGCCGCGTACACAGTGGGCGGTAAGGTAGAGCAGCTGGCCACTGTCAGCTTTTCCAATGTAGCTTTCTCCTTTTCGGTGTACGCCGGGCAGAACTATGGGGCAAAGCTGTATGGCCGCATCAAGGACGGCCTGAAAAAGGGCCTGCTCCTGGTAGGAGGGCTGGCGTTGGTGTCTACGGCAGTGATGCTGATTTTCGCAGAGCCCTTGGCCCTGATGTTCATGGAGGGACCCAGCGAGTATGTACTCACCGCCTCTGTCCGCTTTGTGCGCATTGAGGCCGCCTTTTACCTGTTCCTAGGGGCGATCTGGACGGTAAACTCTGCTCTGCGGGGGATTGGCGCGGTAAAAATTACGCTGGTGTCCAGTATTGTGGAGCTGGCCTCAAAAATCGGCTTCTCTCTGCTGCTGCCTCTTTTTATGGGATATCTGGGCATTTGGGTGGCAACACCCATTGGCTGGGTACTGGGGCTGATTCCCTCCCTGGCATACCTGCTGTTGTGGTTCCGGGCGCCGGAGAGCTTTGGCGCAGGCCGTAAAAAGAAGACACTGGTAACACATGCAAGTAAAAGTTAGCCAGCCGGCCAAAATCAAAAATGCGACAGCCCCTTTGCCAGCGATGAAAGAGCCCCGAGACATGGTCTTGTGCGCGGCAGCAAACCATAGTAATTTATAAGGGCACGGCCCTCCCGCATTTTGCACTATATAGGGAGGGCCTTCTTTTTACCGGCACACTGCCTCCCTTGCGCAAATGCGGGCTTGGGGCTTCTTCCGCAAAAACCCCCTTGCTTTTCATAAGTAAATCGTTTATGATAATAATAGATGCGTCCCGGTTCATGCTCTCCTTGTAGAGCATGAACCGGAGATGAAAGAGGTGATTGCATGAGACTGGACAAGTATCTGAAAATCTCCCGGCTAATCAAACGCCGCACGGTGGCCAACGAGGCCTGCGACGCCGGCCGGGTGCTGGTGAACGACAAGCCCGCCCGGGCCTCCTACGATGTGAAGCTGGGGGATGTGCTGGAAATTCATATGGGCGAGCGGGTGCTGAGAGCCCGGGTGCTCTCTGTCAGCGAGTATGCCACAAAAGACCAGGCCGCAAGCCTGTATGAGTTTATCTGAAGCGATACCCAAGCCAGGCAGCGCCGGTCTTTTACGGTGCTGCCTTTGTCATACCCAGGCCCTCCGGCGCATATAGTCCCAGTAAGGGGGATGAGCCAATGGCGGAGCAGCTGGATAAATTCGGAAAGCCGGAGCGGATGGGCAGGCCGGCAAAAAAGCACTGCCTGAGCCTGGATAACCGGGAGCGTCTGACAGCTACGGGTATTCAGCGGGTAGACTTTTTCAGCGATGAGCTGATCACAGCCCAAACAGACCTGGGACAGCTGAATATCAAGGGAGAGGCCCTGCATATCGAAAGCCTGAATTCCGACACAGGAGATATGCTGGTGCAGGGCAAAGTGGGCGCGGTGTCCTACACCGAGAGCGTCCCGGCGCTGTCCTTTTTCGGCAGGCTTTTCAAATGACCGGGGCGGCACTGCCAGCCGGGTGCCTGTGCCTGTTTACAGGAGCGATGCTGGGCGGGGTGTTTTTGGGGCTGAAGCTGCTGGGGCTGCTGCTGCGGGGCGGACGGCTGTTCACATTTTTCTCCGACCTGCTTTTTGGGCTGATTTGCGCCCTCACCGCCTTTGTGGTAGCCCTGGCAGTGGACAGCGGCCGCCTGCGGATGTTTCAGGCGGCGCTGCAATGTCTGGGGGCCTGGGGAACCATCGTTGCGCTGGACCCGCTGCTCAGCGGCTTCGCGGCCCGGCTGCGCAGAGTGGCCGGGAGATTGGGTGGCGCTGTCCGCCAGAGAACAGGGAGGCTGCTGCCCAAAAGAAAGCCCCGGCAGAAAACAGGGAGCCGGAGGAAGGCTCCTCGAAAACCGGGGAGGCAAGGCCGGAAGCAGCGTCTTGGTATAAAGCGTCAAAAAAATCCCTTGACAATGCTGCGTTTAAGTCGAGAAAAACCAAGCAGCCAGGTTGCTCGAAAATAAGTTCCCATCCAAAAGGAAAAAAACTTGCTCCGGGACCGAAAAAACCGAAAAAAACCCTTGAAAACATTATGTAGACTAGTATATAATGGAATAAACACAGTCAGCACTTCTCCGAAGGGCCGGCTGCCGGCAGGGAGGGAACCAACGTGCGCCAGGAGAAACAGTCAGAACAGCCCAAAAAGAAGACCCGCGGCAGCTTTCTGCTGACGCTGGCAGTGCTGGGGCTCACGCTGGTGGTGCTGCTCTCGGTGGTAGACCGGCAGATGCAGATTGCGGATAAGCGGGAGCAGCTTGAGACGCTTCAGACGCAGTTGGACGCTCAGAACCAGAAGAACCAGGAGCTGCGCCGCGCCCTGGAGGAGGAGAACGGCCTGGCCGACTATGCTGAGCGTCGGGCCCGGCTGGACCTGGGCTATGCCAAGCCGGGAGAAAAAGTGTTTATTGACATGGGCGGCGAGTAAGGCGGCCGGATACCAGGGCCGTGGCGGCGAAAACAGACAAAATCGAGGAGGAACACGGGAGATCATGGGGCTTGCGGTTGGAGAGATCTATGAGGGTAAGGTCACAGGCATCACAAAGTTCGGGGCATTTGTCAGCTTTGAGGGCGGGCAGACAGGAATGGTGCACATTTCTGAGGTAGCGCCCACCTTTGTCAACGAGATCAAGGACTTTGTCACCGAGGGACAGACGGTGAAGGTGAAGGTCCTTGCCATCAGCGAGGAGGGGAAGATCAGCCTTTCCATGAAAAAGGCCCTGCCCCCTGAGGAGCAGCACAGGCCCCGGCGGCAGGGGGGAGGCCCTGGCCAGGGCGCGGGCAGAAGGCCGGACCGTCGGCCGCCTCGCGCACCCCGCCCGGAGCCGGACCCAGGCCCTGGACGTCCCGGGGACTTTGAGTGGCAGGGACGGCGCAACGACAGCGGCAGCTTTGAGGACATGATGAGCCGTTTCAAGCAGACCAGCGACGAAAAAATGTCAGACCTGAAGCGGGGAAATGAGACCCGGCGGGGTTATTCCCGGCGGGGGGGCAAGGGCTGACCAGCCGCTGTGTCTGGAAGATGATGATTTTGGAAAAGCCTCACCGCGCGGTTGAGGCTTTTTATTTTGACAGGAGGAATGAACATGAGGGAGATCAGCGCGCAGGAAATTGCCGCGGCAGTGGAGCAGTTGTGTGTAGAGGCCAACCGCCAGCTGCCCGAAAGTCTGGAGGAGCTCATCAGCGCCGGGGCCCGGCAGGAGACCAGCCCCATTGCCCGCCCGGTGATGGAGGACCTGTGCCGGAACCTGCAGGCAGCCCGGGAGCTGAAAATCCCCATCTGTCAGGACACAGGGATGGCGGTGGTGTTCGCCCAGGTGGGTCAAGAGGTGCACATTAACGGCGACTTTGAGCAGGCGGTGAACGAGGGGGTCCGCCGGGGGTATGTGAACGGCCTGCTGCGGTGCTCTGTCGTGAAGGACCCTCTGCGCCGGGGGAACACCGGAGACAACACCCCGGCGGTGCTCCATGTCCGGCTGGTCCCAGGGGACAAGCTCCGGCTGACAGTGGCCCCCAAAGGCTTCGGCAGTGAGAACATGAGCCGTCTGCACATGTTTACCCCGGCTGCGGGGGAGGAGGAGATTGTATCCTTTGTGGCGGAGACTGTGCAAGAGGCCGGAGGAAACCCCTGCCCGCCGGTGGTGCTGGGGGTGGGTATTGGCGGCGACTTTGAGCTGTGCGCCCTGCTGGCCAAGCGTGCCCTCTGCCGGGACGTGGCCCAGAGGAACCCAGACCCCTATTACGCAGACCTTGAGGCCCGGATGCTGGCTGCGGTGAACGAGACCGGGGTGGGCCCCCAGGGCTTTGGGGGCAGCGTGACAGCCCTGGCAGTGAATATTGAAGCCTACCCCACCCATATTGCAGGCCTGCCGGTGGCGGTGAATGTAGGCTGTCATGTCACCCGGCACAAGAGCGTGGAGCTGTAAAATAATAGAGGCTTGGGCCGCAAGGTAGGTATCACCCTCTGACAGGGGGAGACGGAGCAAAGCGCATGACAGCACTGCCATGCGCTTGCCTCAGCTGCTCAGGCCTGGCGAACTAGCGGCGGACACGGAGCTTTTGCTATGACGTTCAGTCAAATAAAACGAATTGGTTTGCGGGGTATCGGTGAAATCTGATAGAAGGTTTCTTTTTTTATTTATTGCGGCCCAAATATTATAGTTTTTCCATTTCCTATTGCAATCTTTTGTAGAATGTGCTATACTGGTTTCAGGACAACAGCGACAGGTGGGCTCTCCACCTGCTGATATGTCCCCAAAAGCCCGCAATCCAGGCGGCCCTGAAGGGTCGCCGTGAATAAGGAGGAACCACTATGAAGATCACGATTATCGGCAGAAAGGTCAACCTGCGCAACAGCTTTAAAGAGCTGGTAGAGAAAAAGCTGGCTAAGTTTGACCGGATCTTCGATGAGGACGCTGAGGCCACTGTCACGGTGACAGTGGAGCGCAACCGCCAGACGGTGGAGATCACCATCCGCCAGCGGGGGATGATCTGCCGGGCAGAGGAGACCTCTCAGGATATGAACGAGGCCCTGGACCATGTGATCGCCGCCCTGGGCCGTCAGATGCGGCGGAACAAGACCCGGCTGGAAAAGGCCAAGAAGGTGGACCCAGGCCTGGTGTTCTCTGACGATTATTATGACGAACCGGACGAGGAGCTGCAGGTGGCCCGCACCAAACGGTTTGCCGTGAAGGTGATGACGCCCGAGGAGGCCATTATGCAGATGAATATGCTGGGGCATGAGTTCTTTATGTTCCGCAACGACGGCAGTGGGGAGATCAACGTGGTGTACCGGCGCAGGTCCGGAGACTACGGCCTGCTGGTTCCGGAGGAGAAGTGAGGTTTTCAGCGCCCTGCCTGATGGGCGTGGAGGGCCTGGCCGCGCAGGAACTGCGGGAGCTGGGCTGCCAGCAGGTTCAGGCGGAGAACGGCCGGGTGCTGTTTGAGGGCGGCTGGGACCTGCTGGCCAGGGCCAACCTGAACAGCCGCTTTGCGGAGCGGGTGGGGGTCCTTATGGGGGAGTTTCCCGCCCGAAGCTTTGAGGAGCTGTTTCAGGGAGTGCGGGCCCTGCCCTGGGAGGGGATGTTGAACCGGGACTCTGCGTTTCCTGTCACCGGCAGCAGCCTGAACAGCCAGCTTCACAGTGTGCCTGACTGTCAGGCGATTGTCAAAAAGGCAGTGGTGGAGCGGCTGAAGTCCAAATACGGCGGCAGCTGGTTTACAGAGGAGGGCCCGGCCTGTCGGATACGCTTCCGTATTCTGAAGGACCAGGTGAGCCTGACCGTAGATACCAGCGGGGCGGGGCTGCACAAGCGTGGCTACCGGCCCGCCTCGGTGGCCGCGCCCATGAAGGAGACTCTGGCCGCAGCCCTGGTAAAGCTGGTCCGGCTGCGGTCTAACGGGCAATTCTTTGACCCGTTCTGCGGCTCGGGAACCCTGCTTATTGAGGCCGCGACTCTGGCAATGAACATTGCCCCTGGCCTTAACCGGCGTTTTGCCGCTGAGGACTGGGTCCAGTCCCCCCAAAAGGTCTGGGCCCAGGAGCGGGAACGGGCGCGTTCGCTGGAACGCCGGAACAGCGGCTTTTATGGAGTTGGGTACGATACCGACCCGGCAGCAGTAGAGCTGACCCTGGAAAACGCCCATCGGGCGGGGGTGGGGGAGTCAGTGTCCGCCTCAGTCCGGGACATCCGGCAGTTTCAGGAGCCGGGAGAGTTTGGCTGCGTGGTGTGCAACCCACCCTATGGTCAACGCCTGCTGGACCAGCAGGAGGCCGCTGGCCTGTACCGGGAGATGGGCCGGGTGTTTCAGCCCCGGCGGGGGTGGAGTTACGGCGTCATCACCCCGGAGGAGGACTTTGAGCGTCTGTTCGGCCGTCCGGCGGACAAGCGCCGCAAGCTCTATAACGGCATGATCCGTTGTCAGTTCTATCAGTATTTCAAGGCTCCCCGGATGTAAGGAAAGAAGGAATGGGAATGAGGCTGTTCCGCTGGATGCGGGGAGAGCTGGAAACACCCCGGCTGATCCTGCGCCGATGGAAGCGCCAGGACTTTGACGCTTATGTGTCCATAGTGTCCGACCCTCAGGTGATGATCCCCGCCGGATGCCGGCCTGCCGAAACCCTGCAGGCAGCTGCGGCAGCGTTCAGCCGGGACCTGCATAACGAGGACTGCTTTGCCATTGCAGTAAAGGCAACCGGCGAGGTGGTGGGACGCATCAAGTACCAGAGCGATTTGCGGCGGTTTCAGGTGAACAGCCTTTCAGTGGGCTATGAGCTGCGCCGGGATTGTTGGGGCCGGGGCTATATGCCAGAGGCTCTGCGCGCTATGGTGACCCATGCCTTTGAACAGAAAAAGGTGGATGTGATGGCGATCAGCCACTATGCGGGGAATTTCCGCAGCCAGCGGGTGATTGAAAAGTGCGGGTTCAAGCTGGAGGGCGTGGTGCCCTGGGCCTGCAGGCGTTGCGACGGCCAGATTTGTGACGATGTGTGCTACTCCATCCTCCGCGCTGACTACTTCGCGGAGAGGCAGTAAATACCACATTACCTGGCGTCCTGACAGTGGAAAGAGAACGCAGCCCTGGCGGGGTGTGGGGCAGAGCCCCATGGCTTTGCCCCAGGCTTTCTGTCACTCAAAAAATTCCAACTATTTACTTCCGAGGTCATAAAAAGAGGGGACTCCGCAGGCGGGGTTCCCTTTTGTATTGACTGAACGAGGCGGCTCCCGATGATGCCGGGAAAGCGGCCTCTTTTTATGACATTGCGATAAACACCAGGCAAATATTGCTGTCAAGTGGGACAGAGCAAAAATCCTCAGTCATTGCAGGACATAAAAAGCAGCGCATCCTTTCCAGACTGTCGCTGCCTGTCGTTTTGCCGGAAGCGGGGGACCGATTGGCTTCCATAGGCAGAGTATAACCAGGGAGCGGCCAGCCGCTCTGTCCCTCACAGTTTGCGATAAATGGTCAGCCACATGGTGGTGAAGCATGCCAGCCCCCCAATGGCGTTGGAGATGGGCTCAGCCAGAAACACACCCTGTACTCCCAGGCCCAGCATGGGGAGCAGGAAGGTCAGCGGCACAACGATAAAGGCCTTGCGCAGCAGGGAGAAAAACACCGCCTGTTTCGCCTTGCCCAGAGACTGGAAAGCGGTCTGTCCCACAAACTGAAAGGCCATGAAAAAGAAGCCGAAAAAGTACAGGTTCAGCATATGGGCTCCGGTCTCAATCACAGCGGCGTCGCTGGAAAAAATG
>NZ_JBQISV010000082.1:0-9634 GCF_056800975.1 Acutalibacter sp. | reverse complement strand
TGTTAAGTGTGCTGACTGTACTGCTGCCGTTAGCAGTACAGTCGCTGCTTTCTTAAAAGCTTTATGCCACAACAGTCTCTATTGTCATACGCTAGCCGTGAAAGGGTATGGCAGCGGCTACCTCTCAAGAGATACTCAAAGGGTCTTTTCAAGTGTGCTGACCGTATTGCAACCTGTAAACGGCTCAGCCGCTGCTTTTTAGGAGTTTTTATGCCAGATCATTCTCCTTTGCCATATGCTATCGCTTTTTTTCACCGGCTTGACTGGTGGTTCCTTGCGCGAGGGCGAAAAATGAAGAAAGAGCCTCCCTTGGGGGAGACTCTTTCTTTGCGCCTCAGGCGTACACGTCAAAGGTGTAGGGGCTGGGAGGAAGCATTTGTTCCAGCTCCTGCAGGGCCAGCTCCTCGGTGGTGTCCATCATTTTTTTGGTGATGGCCAGAGAATAATCGGTGGCGAGCTGAGTCTGGCTGTAGGATGTAGCCATAGAGGCGATGCTGCTCATCATGTCCATAGAGATCCCTCCTTGTAGAATGATTATAGCAGAGCGGGGGAGGAATGTCAATGGGAGAATGGCGGCGGGGAGGGGGCGGCGCATTCGGGGCAGAGGGCCTGAGAGAGTTTTTTCTCTGTCTGTACGGGCTATCAGCAGGCTGTTGGTTTGTTTGGGGTGGTTCTCTCTTACCACGGCTTTTGTCTTATAGATGACGTATTCGAAAAGAGATGTTCTTCCTCTTTGGGACGGAGGCATGGGAGGACGTTTGTTATAACGCCTCACTTTGGAGGCTCCTCCTGGAAGAGGTCCCTTTCGCGGATTTTAATGCAGGGGCGGATATGGTCCGCCTGGTTCGTGGAAGTACCGGGACCCTGGGAGGGACGGGCGGACGCGCGGGCCTTGCCCCTACAAGGCCTCTGGATGGGAAGCATAATAAAAATACGCGGTTGGCCCTCCTGGAAAATTGCCGCTTGACAATTAGCCGCCGCCGGGTTATAATGTCAGCATAAACCTGTGAGAAAGTGTGAGTAGACTGGAACGCGGCTGCAAAGAGAGCCGCCGTTTGGTGCAAGTGCGGACGGCCGTGTCTGGTTGAATGGGCTTTTGAGGGTGACCCCAACAGCGGATTTTTCCGCCCAGTAGGCGAGCCGGAGCGGCGCTCCGTTACCAAAGCCGCCCGTAGTTGGTTTGCGGGAACGAGTGGGCGCGTTGCGCGTCAAGCCGGGTGGTACCGCAGGAGCGGAGCTTTTTGCCTCTTATGCCCCTGTCCCAGCAGAAAATTTTCTGCCGGGGCAGGGGCTTTTTGCGCTGCCTGGCTCCGGCTTAACGAAAGGAGTCAGATTATTATGAGCGAAAACAAAATCCCTTACAAGATCTATTTGGAGGAGAGCGAGCTGCCCACAGCCTGGTATAACCTGCGGGCGGACATGAAGAACAAGCCTGCCCCCCTTTTGAACCCGGAGACCCTGCAGCCCATGACCCCGGAGGAGCTGGGGGTGGTGTTCTGCCAGGAGCTGGTGAAGCAGGAGCTGGACAACGACAGCCCCTTCTTTGAAATTCCCCGGGAAATCCGGGATTTCTACAAAATGTACCGCCCCGCCCCCCTGGTGCGGGCCTACTGCCTGGAGGAGAAGCTGCAGACCCCGGCGAAGATTTACTATAAGTTTGAGGGCAACAATACCTCGGGCTCCCACAAGCTGAACTCGGCCATTGCACAGGCCTACTATGCCAAGCAGCAGGGCCTGAAGGGCGTTACCACCGAGACCGGCGCTGGGCAGTGGGGCACAGCCCTTAGCATGGCCTGCTCTTATCTGGGGCTGGACTGCAGGGTGTACATGGTCAAGTGCTCTTACGAGCAGAAGCCCTTTCGCCGGGAGGTGATGAAGGTATACGGCGCGGCGGTGACCCCCTCGCCCTCTGACACCACCCAGGTGGGCCGCAGGATACTTCAGGAATTCCCCGGCACCGGCGGCTCGCTGGGCTGCGCCATCAGCGAGGCGGTGGAGGCGGCGACCTCTACCCCCGGCTACCGGTATGTGCTGGGCAGCGTGCTCAACCAGGTTATGCTGCACCAGTCGGTGATTGGCCTGGAGGCCAAGGCGGCGATGGATAAATATGGGGTGAAGCCGGATATTATTATCGGCTGCGCAGGGGGCGGCAGCAACCTGGGCGGACTGATTGCCCCCTTTATGGGCGAAAAGCTTCGGGGAGAGGCGGACTATCGGATTATTGCCGTGGAGCCTGCCAGCTGCCCCAGCTTTACCCGGGGCGAGTATAAATATGATTACTGCGACACAGGGATGGTGTGCCCTCTGGCAAAAATGTACACCCTGGGCAGCAGCTTTATGCCCAGCGCCGACCATGCGGGGGGCCTGCGGTTCCACGGCATGAGCAGCGTGCTCAGCCAGCTGTATGCCGACGGGCTGATGGAGGCGGTTTCTGTCAAGCAGACCGAGGTGTTCCAGGCAGCGGAGGACTTTGCCCGGGTGGAGGGCATTCTGCCTGCGCCGGAGAGCAGCCACGCCATTCTGGCGGCAGTGAACGAGGCCCTGCGCTGCAAGGAGACCGGGGAGGAGAAGACCATTCTCTTTGGGCTGACGGGCACCGGCTATTTTGACCTGGTGGCTTATGAGAAGTTCCATAAGGGGGAGATGAAGGACTCTGTCCCTGCTGACGAGGACATCCGCCGGTCGCTGGATAAGCTGCCTAAGGTGTGAGGTCATAAGGGTAAAAGCAGCTTCTGGCCGGGAGATGGTTATACGGCTGGAGAGGCCGGAGGAGCAGGACGCTGTGGACCGGCTGGTGTACACTGCCTTTGCGGACAGCTATGGGGAGGAAACGGACCGGCTGATGCTCCGTTACTTCACCCAGGCCAGGAGGGAGAGCAGCTTTGTTCCAGAGCTCTCTCTGGTGGCGTTGACAGACAGCGGGGAGATTATGGGTCAGGCAACCCTGTATGAGACTGATATTGAGACCCCCGCAGGGAAAAACACCCAGCTGGTCCTGTCCCAGAGCGCGGTTCTGCCGGAGTACAGAGGACAGGGCGTGATGAGGGCCTCTGGCGCGGTGTTTTTGGGTGGAGACCCCAAGCTGTACGGCCGGTTTGAATTTGCGCCCTCTTACCGGTATCACATCCACCATGTAAAAAGTGCAGGAGCCCCGGATTATGCCGAAGGCTGCCTGGTGTGTGTTGCGGGAGGGCGCGCTGGACGGGGTGTCGGGCGCCACTTCCTATGATGCCGGGGAATAAGCGGATGGAATTCCAGAAAGAGGAGCAGCGCGCAGCCGCTCCTCCTTTTGGAATTGTAAACTTTTATGGATTTTGCCCATCGGGCAGTCCAACGCCTTGCGAAAAGCAGAAAAATGGGCTATAATGTCTGGTAACAATCCAAACAGAACTGGGAGGTGCCAGACCTTATGGCAAGAGAACGTTATCTGGTGGGCGCGGGAGAGGATACTATCCACTCTGGCGTGATTGAGCTGAAGACGGCAAAGGACAAGCGGGCGAACTGGTGGTACTACCACAAGAAGCACCTGTTTGTGGGCATTCTGGTGGGAGCTATTGTGGTGAGCATGATCTACTCCATTGTCAGCAAGGTGGAGCCGGACTATACCATTGGCATGATCACCTCCTACAGTCTGCCGGGGGCAGTGCAGGAGGAGCTGGAGCAGACCCTGACCGCCTATGCCGACGACCGCAACGGAGACGGCAGGGTGGTGGTGCAGGTGAACAGCTATGTGTTTGGCAGCGAGACCGCAGACCCCCAGGCAGTGCAGGCCTCTTATGCCCGGTTTGCGGGGGACGTGACCATGGGCAGCTGCATGATCTACTTTCACGACGAGGCGGGGTTCTCGGCGTTGAGGGGGGATCTGGCGGGGCTTTTTCAGTATAACGACGGGAGCCCCATGCCGGAGGAGGCCAAGGACTTTGAGAACGCCATGCGGCCTTGGGAGGAGTTTGCGGCCCTGAAGGATTTTAACGGCCAGGGCAGCGAGCTGGTGAACTGGACCCCGGAGATTGTGCAGGAGCTGTGCAGCCGGCTGCGGGTATCGGTGCGCACGACGGTGGACACGAACCTGGAGGGGGACGAGAAGAAGATGGCCTATTTTGAGGACTCGCTGGCCCTGTATCAGAGGCTGTTGGAGGGAGAGGCCCTGGCGGCGGAGTAAATTGGCCGGGGGGCCGGAGGCTTGGCTGCAGCGAGCGCGGACGCGCTGGTCTTGCGCGGCCCTTTTTGCTGCCGGTAGAGCCAGGGAGAAACCGTTCAGGACATGGGAAGCCTATGTAATCGCATCTGGATATATAAACCTGAGGAAATCAAAGGAGGAAAACCATCATGGCAATGACAATGACCCAAAAAATTCTCGCGGCCCACGCGGGCCTGGATTCTGTGGAGCCCGGCCAGCTGATTGAGGCGGACCTGGACATGGTGCTGGGCAACGACATCACGTCCCCGGTGGCCATCAATGAATTTGAGAAGTGCGGGGCCAGCAGCGTCTTCCACAAGGACAAGATTGCTCTGGTGCTGGACCATTTTGCCCCCAACAAGGATATCAAAGCGGCCCAGCAGTGCAAGCAGACCCGGCAGTTTGCGGACAAGTATGACATCACCAATTTCTTTGACGTGGGCCAGATGGGCATTGAGCATGCCCTGCTCCCCGAGAAAGGCCTGGTGGGCCCTGGCGGGGCCATTGTGGGGGCGGACTCCCACACCTGCACCTATGGGGCCTTGGGGGCCTTTTCTACCGGCGTGGGCTCAACCGACATGTGCGCGGCCATGATTACGGGCAAGCTGTGGTTTAAGGTGCCCTCGGCCATTAAGGTGGAGCTGGTGGGCAAGCCCACGGGCTTTGTCTGCGGCAAGGATGTGGTGCTGCATCTGATTGGCGAGATTGGCGTGGACGGGGCTCTGTATCAGTCTTTGGAATTTACCGGCGAGGGAGTGGCCGCGCTCAGTATGGACGACCGGTTTACTATTGCCAACATGGCCATTGAGGCCGGAGCCAAAAACGGCATCTTCCCGGTGGACGAGAAGACCCTGGCCTATTGTCAGGACCGCTACCAGGGGGAGGTGAAGGTTTACGAGCCGGACCCGGACGCGGTTTATACCCGCACGGTCACCATTGACCTGGGGGCGCTGCGGCCCACAGTCTCCATGCCCCATCTGCCGGAGAATACCCGGAGGATTGAGGAGGTCAGCGATGTGAGGATTGACCAGAGCGTCATCGGCTCCTGCACCAATGGGCGCATCAGCGACATGCGCATTGCCGCCCAGATTATGAAGGAGAAAAAGGTGGCGAAGAACGTCCGCTGCATTGTGATTCCCGCCACCCAGGAGGTGTACCTCCAGTGCATCCGGGAGGGCCTGGCGGAGATCTTTGTGAAGGCGGGAGCAGTGTTCAGCACCCCCACCTGCGGGCCCTGTCTGGGAGGCTATATGGGCATTCTGGCTGAGGGGGAGCGGGCGGTTTCTACCACCAACCGGAACTTTGTGGGCCGCATGGGTCATGTGGACTCTGAGGTGGTGCTGGCAAGCCCTGCTGTTGCCGCGGCCAGCGCGCTGACCGGGTATCTCACCGACCCGGCCAAGCTGTAATGGAGCCCGTAAGAATAGAGACCGGACGGCTGCTGCTCCGGCCGCCGGAGCGGGCTGACGCGCCCATTATCCGGGGATTTCTCGCCCAGGAGCATGTGCGCCGCTACAACTGCCTGGGGCAGCTGCCTGCCATGGAGCAGATGGAGGAGCTGCTGCTCTGTGAGCCGGGAAGCCAGTTTTCGCTGGTGCGCAAGGAGGACGGGCAGGTTTTGGGCCATATCGGCTTGGGTGCGGATGCTTTGCGCTTTCGGGTAAAGTCTCTGTCGCTGGACTACTACCTGGGGGAAGAGTACGCCCGCAGGGGGTACATGTGCGAGGCTTTGGGCGGGCTGCTGCGGCACCTGTTCCTGCAGGAGGGGGTGGAGGCGGTCAGCGCCCGGGCCTTTGTGGAAAACGCCGCCTCCATTGCCCTGCTGGAAAAGCTGGGCTTTACCCGGGAGGGGACCTTGCGCAGGGCTGTGCGCACCTATGAGGGCAAATGCTTTGACGACACGGTATTCTCCCTGCTGCGGGAGGAGTATCTGGCGGCCCATCCCCCTGTGTTGGGGGACGCTGTCGCCATAAAAATGGACCGGCCCATTGGCACAGTCCACCCCAAGCACCCGGATTTGGTCTACCCCGTCAACTATGGATATGTGCCGGGGCTGCTGGCCCCGGACGGGGAGGAGCAGGACGCCTATGTGCTGGGGGTTGACCAGCCGCTGGAAGAATTTACAGGCAGGCTGATTGCCATCATCCACCGGTTTGACGATGTGGAGGAGAAGTGGGTGCTGGCCCCGGAGGGCATGAGCTTCACCAAGGAGCAGGTGGAGGAAATGACCCATTTTCAGGAGCAGTATTATCAGATTGAAGTCAGGATGTGATGATATGGAGCGTTCCCATGTCCCCTGTAAGCCTGACCATATGACCGCCCTGGAACAGGTCAGTCATGAGGCCATGGTGTTCATGCGGGGGTGCTACTGTCTGGACGAGGTGGGGAACGGCAGGGACGAGCTGAAGTTCAAGCAGGGCAAGCGGACCATTCTTACTGTCTATGTCAAAGAGGACCGGTTTGACTTTATGCTCATCTACGGCAAAAAGGAGAGGGAGGTCTTTGCGGCCCGGCGGGTGGAGTTCCCGCTTTGGGTATTGGAAATATACGACAATGCCAAGACCTACCACGACGGCAAGTGGATGATGTTTCCCGTGTCTGCCCCGGAACAGCTGGAAGAGCTTAAGCCCCTGATATTCATAAAGAAAAAGCCCAACCGCAAGCCCTTCCCAAAGGAGGGGGCGGTGTATGGTCAGTGCGGCCAGCGGTGCGACCTGTGCGTCCACTACACAGGCCAGGATGAGGAGCGGCGGCAGAGGATGCTTCCTCTGCTGAACCGCGTGTATGGGGAATTGGACTGGTCTATGCGCTGCGGGGGCTGCGAGAGCGAGACCTGTCACTGCAAGGACCAGCCCTGCCCTGCCAAATCCTGCGCCGCGCAAAAGGGGCTGGCCCAGTGCCGGGACTGCGGGGAGCATCCCTGCATCCGGGCCACGACCTCAGACCATATGTCCATGATTCATACCGGGACCTATGCCGCAGATGAAATCACTTGGGGGATTTTGCCCTATGTGCCCTGGCAGTATGAGGAGGAGTAGGCTATGCCAACCATTTCCATTGTGTGCGGCGCGCTGGACGGGCCGCAGAAAGCGGAGCTCATTCAACGGCTGACCGCTGCGGCGGCAGAGGTCACCCAGATTCCCACGGAGTTTTTCACCGTGACCATTCAGGAGCTGCCGGATGAGAATTTTGGGATCGGCGGCAGAAATATCGGGGAGATTAAGGCTGAGTATGCTGCCCGGAGTCAGAGCCTGTGCTGACAACAGAAGGGCGGTTCTTCCGGTATGCTTATTCATCTTGCACCCGGCAAAATACGCCTGGAAATGCCGGCCCTCAGGCTGTGGAAGTGGGGCGGAGGCGTCGGGCTGAAAAGAGACAGGAGGCGCAGCATGTGAGCACAATAGACACCGTCCTTCATGGGAAATGGGACGAGCTGGAGGTCCATCACAAAACCGGCCCCGAATCGGTAAACAGCGCGGGAGAGAGCTGCGGGGAGTATGAATATTACCGCAGGAGGTTTGTAAGGCTGGGCCAGGCCAGGCAGTCTGTGGTCAGCGTGTACGAGATTCCTCCGGGCAAGGCCGCGTATCCCTATCACTACCATTTGAAGAACGAGGAGACCTTTTTCATTGTCAGCGGCCGAGGACTGCTGCGCACTCCGGAGGGAGAGCGGGAGGTGGCTGCGGGAGACCTGCTCTTTTTCCCTGCGGAGCCGGGCGGGGCCCATAAGCTCACCAACATGGGCGGAGAGGCCCTTGTCTATGTGGACTTTGACACCCAAAATGATTTGGACGCGGCGGTGTACCCGGACTCCAGGAAGCTGGGGGTGTGGGGCCGGGACGTCAACCAGGTTTTTATGGAGAAGGACGCTGTGGAGTACTATAAAGGGGAGTGAGCCGCCGGAAGCAGGCGGCGCGGCTCCAAAACCATCATAAAAAGGAGCGATATCGCTATGAATGCAAAAGGCACGGTACACAAGTATGGAGACGATGTAAACACGGATGTGATTATCCCCGCCCGGTATCTGAATACGGCATCTCACGCGGAGCTTGCCAGCCACTGCATGGAGGATATTGACAAGGATTTCGTCAAGAACGTGAAGCCCGGCGACGTGGTGGTGGCCGGGAAGAATTTCGGCTGCGGCTCCTCTCGGGAGCACGCGCCCATTGCCCTGAAGGCCAGCGGGGCCTCCTGTGTTATTGCCAAGACCTTTGCCCGGATTTTCTACCGCAACTCCATTAACATCGGCTTCCCTATTCTGGAGTGCCCGGAGGCGGCGGAGGAGATTCAGCCCGGCGATGTGGTGGCAGTGGACTTTGACAGCGGCCTGATCACGGACGAGACCACGGGCAAGACCTATCAGGCACAGCCCTACCCGGAGTTTTTGCAGAATATCATCAAAAGCGGCGGGCTTTTGGAGTCTATCAACCGATGACTGGCATGGATAATATTTATTTTCCCAGCTGCAATTTTACCAAGGCCAGTCCGCAGGCGGCAAAGAAGCTGCGGGATTGGCTGAAGGAGCAGATGCCAGTGGCGGGGTGCTGCCGCGTGGACAAAAGGGGGTATCCGGCGGGGAGCCGGGCCCTGTACCTCTGTCAGGCCTGCCGGGAGGGGCTGGAGGAGCGGTTTCCCCAGTTGCTGCCAGAGAACCTGTTTGTCTGGCTGGACCGGGAGGGAGGCCTTGCCCTGCCTGATTACAGCGGGCTGACTGTGAGCCTGCAGGACTGCTGGCGGGACCGGGCGCATCCGGAGATTCATCAGGCTGTGCGGAGCCTGCTAGGGAAAATGGGGGTAACAGTCCGGGAGATTGCCGAAAGCCGGGAGGCGGCGGACTATTGCGGGAACCTGCATTTTCAGCCCAAGCGTTCGGAGGCTGAGGCTCTGGTAAGCGCCCGGCCGGGGACGCCGCTCTGGCAGTTCCCGGAGGAGGAGCAGCGGGTGATTTTCGCTGAACAGCTGGAAAAGCACGGAGGCCTGCCGGTGCTCTGCTATTGCAACCGTTGCAAGCTGGGCATAGAGACAGCAGGAGGCCGGGCTGTGCATTTGATGGAGCTGGTTATGGACGCTTACCAAGGGTAAGTGGATTGCCAGAGGGAAACAGGAATAGAGCAAAAAAGAGCCCCCCGGCGTGTGCCAGGGGGCTTGCTTTTGTAGGCGGTAGGAGGGAGCGGTCCTGGGGGGCTACAGAGGAATGCCGATTTGAGAGGCGGCTTTTTCTGTCCATTCCACCAGAAGATTCGCGGCTCCCCGGGTAACGGCGGCCTCGTATTTGATGACTTCCACATCCTTTTCCAGAACCGTCAGCTGTCCCTCGATCTTATCCAGGCGTTGGTCAACAGTGTCCAAGCGTTGGTCGACCTGTTCCAGGTGTTGGTCGACAGCGTCCAGGCGCTGGTCGACCTGTTCCAGGTGTTGGTCGACAGCGTCCAGGCGCTGGTCGACCTGTTCCAG
>NZ_JBQISV010000081.1:0-9738 GCF_056800975.1 Acutalibacter sp. | reverse complement strand
GGACCTGCTGCTGGAGCCCTACATTGACCTGAACCTGGAATATTATGACCTGGGCCTGCCCCACCGGGACGAGACCGGGGACCAGGTGACTGTGGACGCGGCCCTGGCAACCAAAAAGTACGGCGTGGCGGTGAAATGCGCCACCATCACCCCCAACGCCGCCCGCATGACCGAGTACAACCTGAAGGAGATGTGGAAGTCCCCCAACGGCACCATTCGCGCCGTGCTGGACGGCACGGTGTTCCGGGCGCCCATTCTGGTCAAGGGCATCACCCCCTATATCCCTACCTGGAAAAAGCCTATCACCATTGCCCGCCACGCCTTTGGCGACATTTACAAGAACACCGAGACAACGGTGCCCGCCGGGGCCAAGGCCGAGCTGCTGGTCACCCTGCCCGGCGGCGTGGAGCAGAAATATCTGGTCCACCAGTTTGAGGAGAGCGGGGGGGTGTTCCAGGGGCAGTTCAACCTGGACGCCAGCATTGAGAGCTTTGCCCGGTCCTGCTTCCACTTTGCGCTGGACACCAAACAGGACCTGTGGTTCTCCTCCAAGGACACCATCTCGAAAAAGTATGACCACCGGTTCAAGGACATCTTCCAGGAAATTTTTGAGAAGGAATACGCGCCGCGGTTTGAGGAGGCGGGTATTGAATATTTCTACACCCTCATCGACGACGCGGTGGCCCGGGTGGTGCGCAGCGAGGGCGGGTTCATCTGGGCCTGCAAAAACTACGACGGCGATGTGATGAGCGACATGGTAGCCACGGCCTTTGGCAGTCTGGGCATGATGACCTCTGTGCTGGTGGCTCCGGACGGGGCCTGGGAGTATGAGGCCGCCCACGGCACAGTGACCCGCCACTATTACAAGCACCGCAAGGGGGAGGAGACCTCCACCAACTCGGTGGCGACCCTGTTCGCCTGGACCGGAGCCCTGCGCAAGCGGGGCCAGCTGGACGGCAACCACCGGCTGACCGCTTTTGCGGACCGGCTGGAAAAGGCCACCATTGACACCATTGAGAGCGGCGTCATGACCGGCGATTTGGCCTCCATGTCCACCCTGCCCCAGGTGCGCAAGGTGAACACCGAGGAGTTCCTGCTGGCCATTAAAGAGAGGCTTGAGGCCTAGGGCTTGTTTAAAAAATCGGAAACGCCGTCTTTTTACCCGGAAGGGGCCCCTTTCTGCGTCAAAAATCCTCGCCAATCGGAAGATTGCCTTGCGGTTTTTTCCTTGAAATGAACCTCTTCTGGGTAAAAATTCGTCATTTCCTCTATTTTCAAACAAGCCCTAAACAGGAAGAAAAAAAGAAGGCCCGCCCAGGAGGCAGGCCTTCTTTTTTGTTCCAAGCCGGGCTTACGCGCCCGCATACTCCACAATCTCAATCTTCTCAATGACCATGGGCTCTACCGGCTTGTTGCTGCTGGGGTCGGTCTCAGCCTGAGAGAGCTTGTACACATGGTCCATGCCCTCAAACACCTGGCCGAACACCGTGTGTCCGCTGCCGTCGGTGGAGTAGGCCCCGTCCAGGTGGCAGTTGCCGCCGTGGGTGCTGTAAAGGTCCTGATAGAGGTTGTTCTTACCGTCCTTTTGCTTGTTCACCTTGTCCATGTCCAGCCACTTGGCAGCATAGCGGGAGGTAAAGACCTCCGGGTCCTTCTTGTACAGGTCATAGCCCTGCTGATACTGCTCCCACTGCTCTGCGGGGACAGGGGTGTTGGTGCAGTTGATGAAGAACTGACTGCCGTTGGTGTTTTTGCCCGCGTTGGCCATGGAGAGAGAGCCGTCAATGTTCACCAGGTTCTCGGCAAACTCGTCCTCAAAGTTCTCGCCCCACACGCTCTCGCCGTCGGTGCCGGTGCCGTTGGGGCTGCCCCCCTGAATCATGAAATTCTCCATGACCCGGTGGAAGGTAAGGCCGTCATAATAGCCCTCTATGGCGTGGCGCTTGAAGCTGTACACAGCCTTGGGGGCCTCGTCGGGGAAGAAGCGGATTTTGATGACCTCCCCGGTCTGCATGGTAATCACCGCAATCTCCTCCCCGGCCTGGGGCGGGTTCAGCTGCCAGCCCAGCTTTTCCGAGTTCTTCTGGGGCTTCAGCTCCTCCATGGCAATGGAGTCCTCAGAAGAGCCCAGAACCTTGTCCGCCGGAGATTCCTTCGCTCCGCCGCTGCCGCAGGCGGTAAGACTGAGAAATGTCAACAGACAGAGAATGGCGCAGATGGTACGTTTCAAAGCATTGTCCTCCTATGTTTTCAATTCTTACTTATTTTAGCGCAGAGAGAGGAAATATGCAAGCATTTTCTTAGGGCTTGTTTGAAAAATCGGAAAGGCCGTCTTTTTACCCAGAAGGGGCCCCTTTCTGCGTCAAAAATCCTCGCCAATCGGAAGATTGCCTTGCGGTTTTTTCCTTGAAATGAACCCCTTCTGGGTAAAAATTCGTCATTTCCTCTATTTTCAAACAAGCCCTAAAGAGCGAAAAAACTCTCAGAGATTATCAGGCGGCTCTTGCGTTCCCCTCTCCCACGGGCATATTACCCCTTCCTCCAGCATAAAGATTGACAAAACCAGGACGAATGGAAACGTCTGAAGGAGAAAGGGATGTGTCAGACTCATGCAATTTTATCCGGAAGGCTATTTGATGGATACCCCCGAAAACGCCGCCGCCCTCCAGAGCCCGGCGGCGCTGGCAGAGGCCGTGCGGGAGGAGAAAATATTGGAGGCCAGGGCAGTGATGTGCGACAGCAGCCACGACCTGATTGTGGAGCTGCCCGGCATGAAGGGGGTGATCCCCCGGGAGGAGGGGGCCATTGGCATCCGCGAGGGCACGGTGCGGGACATTGCCATTCTCTCCCGGGTGAACCGCCCTGTGTGCTTTGTGGTGCAGGAGCTCACAGGGGACCAGTGGGGAGGCGTGACCGCCCGCCTCTCCCGCCGGGCGGCCCAAGAGCGCTGCGCCGCCCAGTACATAGCGGGCCTGCTGCCGGGGGATGTGATTACGGCCCGGGTGACCCACATCGAGCCCTTTGGGGTGTTTGCCGACATCGGCTGCGGCATCTCGTCGCTGCTGCCCATTGACGCCATCTCGGTCTCCCGCATTGAGCACCCCCGGGAGCGTTTTCTGCCGGGCATGGACATCAGGGCCGTGGTGCGCAGCAAGGAGAACAGCCGGGTCACCCTGACCCACAAGGAGCTGCTGGGCACCTGGGAGGAGAACGCGGCCCGGTTCCAGGCAGGAGAGACCGTGGGCGGGGTCATTCGCAGCGTGGAGAGCTATGGGGTGTTTGTAGAGCTGGCCCCCAACCTGGCGGGGCTGGCGGAGCTGAAGGAGAATATCTTTCCCGGCCAGCAGGCCAGCGTGTTCATCAAAAGCGTGCTGCCCGGCCGCATGAAAATCAAGCTCATTATTATTGAGACCTTCGACAGCCCTCCCCGACGGCCCAGCCCGCCGGAGTACTTTTTTACCGGGCGGCATATGGATGTGTTTCAGTATTCCCCTGCCCAGAGCGAACGCTTTATCGGCACCCGCTTCCATAATTGACGCTATTCCGGCCCGCTGACTGTGGAAGGGGCTGGTTCAACAAAAAGACCTCCCCAGCGGCCCCATGAGGGCGGCAGGGGAGGTCTTTGCTTGTCAGCAGCAACCGGTATGTCCCAAGCCTCAGGCTGAGGCCTTGGCAGGCTTTTCCTCCTTGGGCTTGATATCGCCCGCAGCGGTAAGGGCCATTTTGGTCAGGGTGGGGCCTACCAGCTCATAGATGAGCACGCCGAACAGCACAATGCTGCGAATGGTAGAGCCGATCTCTCCCAGCGACCCCACCTGAGAGGCCATTCCCAGGGCAACGCCTGCCTGCGGCAGCAGGGTAATGCCCAGATATTTCTGAATGGCCGGAGCGCACCCGACAATGCGGCTGCTGCCCATAGCCCCAAAGTATTTGCCCAGAGAGCGGGCCAGAATGTACACCAGCCCAATGCCCACCACAGCCAGGTCGGTGAACACATCCAGGTGCAGCTCTGCGCCGCTGAGCACAAAGAACAAGGTCAGCAGCGGGGCGGACCACTTGTCGGCCCGGCCCATCAGGTCCTCAGAATTGGGGCAGGTGTTGCAAAACACCGTGCCCAGCATCATGCAGACCAGCAGAGAGGAGAACTTCACCGTCAGCCCGGCAATCTCAAAGCTCACCATAGACAGAGCCACCGCCGCCACCACAAAGCCCGCAATCATGGCCACGCGGTTGCGGTTAGAGAGAAACCACCGCTCCATCAAGGTGAGCACCCAGCCCAGCAGCGCCCCCAGGGCCAAAGAGAGAACAATCTCCAGCAAGGGTTCCACAGCAATCGAGGCAATGCTGGCGCTGTTGGACTCCATGGCCTGGGCCGCGCCAAAGGAGATGGCGAAGATGACCAGCCCCACCGCGTCGTCCAGGGCCACAACAGGCAGAAGAATGTCGGTCAGGGGCCCCTTGGCCTTGTACTGGCGCACCACCATCAAGGTAGCGGCCGGGGCAGTGGCCGCCGCAATGGCCCCCAGGGTGATGGCCGCGGACACAGGCAGCTTGTCTCCCAAAAACAGGTGGAGCGCCAGCAGGGCAGCGTCCACCAGCAGCGTGGCGGCCACTGCCTGAAAGATGCCCACAATCACCGCCGCCCTGCCTGTGGTGCGCAGAGAGGACAGCCGGAACTCGCTGCCGATGGCAAAGGCAATAAAGCCCAGGGCCACGTCAGAAATGGGCTGAAAGGTGTCCACCAGCTCAAAGCTGGAAAAGCCCACCCCCGGCAGGCCCAGCCGGCCAATGAGGCAGGGGCCCAGCAGCACCCCGGCAATCAGATAAGAGGTGACGTCCGGCAGGTGGAATTGCTTGAACAGACGGGTCATCATCAGCCCGGCCACCAGGGCCACGGAGATGCAGAGCAGTAAGATCATGACGGTTTCCTTCTTTTCTGTGATAAAGTATTTGAATAAAAAATGGACGCCGGTTTCATTTGAGCGAAATCCAACATCCATTATATTACTCTTAAAATATCGATTTGTCAACAAGCAGCGTTGGGGTCGAGGGGGAAAATCTTACAGGGAAACGCCGGGAAATTTGGCGACAAAATCAATGATAAAAATTTTAAGCTCTTGCTCTCTGGGCAATAATCTGGGCCATCTCTCCCACATTGCGCATGGAGGAGATCTCGCCCATTTTGAACTTCATCCGGAATTCCCGCTCTACCGCGGAGATGAGGGTGATGTGTTCCAGGCTGTCCCAGTCGTCAATGTCATCGGCTGTGGTGTGGGGGGTGACCCGGATGGCCGGGTCGTCAAAAACCTCCTGAAAGACCTGGTTCAGGCGGGTGTAAATTTCACGTTCGTTCATGGCTCTCATCCTTTCTCTGCATTGTTTTCGCGGCCCTCGGGCGGGGCGGCGGCAATCACCTGGCACCTGGGGGCATAGCCGGCCAGGCTCAGCTCCCAGTGGGTGGCTCCGCTGGGGTCTTCGCTGGTTTTGGCAAAGCCAAAGCTGGGGTACAGGTCCTTTACCATGGTGTTTTTGGCAGTGGGCAGGTAGTGTCCCCGCAAAACCTGAACGCCCCGGGCCCGGCACTGCTCCGCCAGAGCGTCCAGCATGGCCAGCTCCATGTCGCGCTTGAGCACCCGGCAGCTCATAAGCCAAAGCTCAAGATCAGCGGCATGGCCCTCCACATGGGCCAACACGACCGACACCACCCCGTTGTCGCCAAACTTGTCCGTCAGCTTGCCAAACAGCCGGATATAGCTGGGGTCCTGGGCAATCTGCTCCATCTGGGGCAGGGTATAACGCCGGGTGGTCAGGTTAAACTGGTTGGACTTGTTGGTAAGCTGGGTGATGCGGGGCAGGTAGAGGGGGAGAAAGTCTCCAATGACCGCCTGCATCTCCAGGCTTTTCAGGTACTCCTGGTAGTCGCCGAACCGGGCCTGCTGTGCCGCCCGCTGGGCGTTGGCCTGATACATCTCGCCCCGGCGCAGGTCGTCCTGGCTCAGGCTGGGGGCCTCAAACCAGCCGTTCCGGTCAATGGCCGCAATATAGTTCTCCACCCCTTCCATGTCCGGCACGGCCGCCCCGGGCAGCTGGGCCCGAACGATCTCCCGCTCAGCAGGGTTGTCGTCGGCAAAAACCAGAGACTCCGGGAGCAGGTTCAGCTCCTGGGCAATAGCGGCCAGATTGCGGTCCTTGTTCTCCCAGTTAGCCTTGACGACGGTAAAATCCTCAGGCCGCAGCAGGCCCTCCGGGTGGCGCAGGCCGCTGAGGGCATTGTCCTCGTCATTTTTCGAGCACACCGCCAGCAGAACCCCAGAGGCGCTCAGCTCCTTCACATAGCTCTGAAATTCATAGTAGGACTGAGCCACGCCGTTCTCCTGGCCGATTTCAATGCCGTCCACGCCGTCGTCGCCGACCACGCCGCCCCAAAGGGTGTTGTCCAGGTCCAGAGCCAGCACCTTCTTCCGCCCGCCGAACAGAGCCTTGATAAGGCTGGCGGCAGCAGAGGCAAAGGCGGGGATGGCCTCAAGACACAGAGCGTATTTGTACAGGTTCCAGCAGGCAGGGTCCGCCCAGCGGCGCAGGCCGAAGTCGGCGGAGAGATAGTCGATATCGTGGATATAAAAGCCCTCATGCTCCTGGGCAAAGGCGGCAAAGGCCTGGTTCAGCCGGGCGGTGAACTGCCCCCTGCCGTGGGGGTCCCAGCCGTCCCGGCTGCCCAGGACGCGGTAGAAGGGCTTCTCGAAATTGTTCTGGATGATGGGGCAGTGGAAGATTTCTGCAAGGCTGTCCCAGACAGCGCGGAATTTCCCCAGCTCTTCGGCCAGCTTTTCTTCGACGGCCTGGGGGCTGTCTGACAGCTGGGGCCAATGGGTGATGTTCCGGCTGGTGGTGTGGACAAAGACCAGCTCCGGCTGAAAGTCCAGCAGCTGCTGGGGAGGAAACAGAGCGTCCTGATAGAACTGGCCGTACTCCGATTCGTAAAATTCCGGCTGGATGCCGGCATCCAGTAAAAACAATTCCATTGTTTTTATAATATCACTGGTAGTCGAGCCGCCCAGCACGGCGATCCTCTTTGGGAGCCGGGGGCGGCCGTCCTCCAACAGGGTGCGGCGCAGGGCCTTCCGGCGGCGGAGGATCTGGCTGGGGTCAAAGGGATATTCCAGTTCGCGCATGGTTGTACCTCTATGGTGTGTAATAATGTGGAGCATAGAAAAAGAAGCGGGCCAAACCGTCACAGGCAAAAGCAAAGGCCGGCAGTCTTATAACCAACCCTCTGTCAGACTGGGACAGACACCCCAACCCAACGGCAGAATCCAACGGCCCTCCTACGGGTGCGGGTCCGTAATGGTCTCTCCCGCGTTCTGGCTGATGAGGTTTGCCACATTGGCCCCGTTCTCTCCCACCAGAGAGAAAGCGGAGACGGTAAACACCACGTCGGTAATGCCCATATCTCGTATAAAGCTGACCAGATTGCGCTCCATATAGCGGACGTCAGCCACAAAGATCTGGTCAAAGGAGCCGACATAATAGGGGACGGTGGCGTTGCCAAAGCTGTCCTTCATCACCAGCAGCTTGCGCCCGGTGTTGGCCTGGGTGGTGGCCTTTACAATATACTGGTCCCCGCCCAGGAAGTAGGTGTATGCGTCGCTTGCGCCGTCAACCCCCTCGGCAAACAGGTTGTCCCCGTCCCACTGCAGCTGAAAGGCAGTGTCATAATACACCGCGTCGTAGGGCTTGCCAGGGGTGTAGTAGGTGAAGTCCTCCGGGTCGTTGAGAATTTTGGCCGACTGGTTGGAGAAACCGTACATGCTGCCCACAAAGCCGGAGAAAACCCCTGGCGTGTAGGTGCTCAAATCGTCAAAGGGCACGCCTGCGGCTTGGGCAAAGGCCTGGGCCGCGTAGTAGGCGCCCAAAGGCTGCCAGTGGTGGTCGGTGCGGCAGTAGATGGGCTCGCTGGCGTGGCTGGCCAGCGTGTCGCAGATATTGATGCCCGTAATCCCCTGGTCCAGCTGAGCATGAACCGCGTCAAAGCAGGCAGACTGGTCGTTGACATACTCCTTCAGCTGGTCCGGGGTGTAGAACTGGCAGGCCAGAGGCGCGGGCATGGAGTAGATGCGCACGCTGCTGTCCACCTGAGCCCGCAGGCTGTTAAGGGCATCGACATAGCCGCCCGCCATATCCGCCGAGCCGCCAAAGGGCTCCAAGCCCCGGTAGTGGCCGTCCTGCTTAATCAGCATAATCTGTCCCTCGCCAATCATGTTGGCCTCCTCCGCCTGGTGGAAGGGGTTTTCAGTGGGAGCGGGGGTGGCCAGAATCATATTCCGGCCGGCTGCGCCCTCCAAAGCCATGGCGACCTGGGCAGTGGTCCCACTGGGGTCCGCAGTGGGGGCGGCGGTTTCATCTGCTGGGGGAGCGGTGGCTTTAGAGGCCGCAGGCTCCTTCTTCTGGATATTGCCCACAAACTCCACGTCATTTGCAGAGGCAGGCAGGCCAAAGACAGATTTCAGGTTGCTGCCCAGCTTTTTCAGGCCGTCCCGGTTGGGTACTGTGTCGGTAAAGTAGTGGGTGACAGCGGCGGTAAACTCGCCGGAAAAATAGCTTTTCAGAGAGAAAGCAGGGAAGTGGGCCAGCTCCCGCTTTTCGATTTGGGACTTGGTAGAGCGGGGCAGAAACAGCATCAAAGCTGCGCCCAGAGACAGGCTCAGGGCCAGCACAGCGGCAATGGCGAGAGAGGCGCGGTATTCCAGCCTGGCCCTGCGCTTCTGCCGGGATTTCTGCCGGTCCGTCCGGGCAGCGGTCTCCCGCTTGTCCTGAGTAGAGGGAATGAACTCCCGGACAATACCAGTGCCGTCAGGAGGATAGGCAGAGGTATAGCCGTTTTTCCCGTCGTAGTCTGCCATCAGCTCCACCGGGCCAACGTCGTTATCCAATGGGACAGGCTGGGTCCCAGGGGCTGAGGCCGGAGGGCCGTAGTCCACATAGTCATCCATATCGCTGGGCACAGGGACCAAGGCCTGAGCGGCCCGGGTGGTTTTAGGGGAGAGAGGCGGCAAATCAAAAACCGGAACCTCCCGCCCCCGATATCTCCCCTCCTCAAAACGCCCCCCAACCATCACATCATCCCCCTTTTTTAATCCGCTTTTTTAGTCCGCCTTTTTGGCCCTGCTGGGAGCACGGTCCTACCACGATGCTATTAGGCTGCTTTTTTTAGTCCGCCTTTTTGGCCCCTGCAGGGAGCAAAGCCCTACCACGATGCTATTAGGCTGCTTTTTTTAGTCCGCCTTTTTGGCCCCTGCAGGGAGCAAAGCCCTACCACGATGCTATTAGGCTGCTCTTTTTAGTCCGCCTTTTTGGCCCTGCTGGGAGCAAGGCCCTACCACGATGCTATTAGGTTGCTTTTTTTAGTCTACCTTTTTGGCCCTGCTGGGAGCAAGGCCCTACCACGATGCTACTAAGTTACCCCCTTAGGATGGAGGAGGTTTACAATGATATACTGGGAAGCAGCCTTTTTTCTGTGCGCCCAGCCTGCCATGTCAAGCGAACACCCTCGAAGATCAGTTGATAAGCTCCCACAACAAACCGCGACCACGAGCCTAACAGTTCGCTCCCACCAGCACTGGCTGATACCCGCAAACCCTCAAACCGCGACCACAAGCCTAACAGTTCGCTCTCACCAGTGTCGGTTGATACCAACACCCCCCCAAACCGCGACCACAAGCTTAGCGGTTCCCTCCCACC
>NZ_JBQISV010000080.1:0-10021 GCF_056800975.1 Acutalibacter sp. | reverse complement strand
CTCTCCGCTACCTGCTCCACCACATGGGTCAAAATTCCCCGGCTGTCCGCAGAGGCGTTGATATCCAGTAAAACCAGCTCATCCGCCCCCTGGCGGTCGTACTCCTTGGCTGCTTCCACTGGGTCCCCGGCGTCCCGCAGCTGTGTAAAGTTGGTTCCCTTCACAACCCTGCCGTCCTTGATGTCCAGGCAGGGGATGATTCGTTTTGCGTACATGCCGCCCCTCCTCTCTAGGCTCTTGCTTCCTTGACCCGCTGGGCAAAATTTTTCAGAATACGCAGGCCGGTGCGCCCGCTCTTTTCCGGATGGAACTGGCACGCCGCCAGATTCCCCCGCTCCACTGCCGCGTGAATGTGGGCTCCGTAGCTGGCCGAAGCAGTGACCACGTCCCCCTGAGCCTGCAAATAGTAGGAGTGCACAAAATAGACGTAAGGCTCTGCCTCCAAGCCCTGCAGCAGCCAGCCGGGGCGCTCCAAAGCCAGAGAATTCCAGCCAATATGCGGGACCTTCTGCCCCTCTGCCGGCAAGCGCAGGACCTTGCCAGGCAGAACGCTCAACCCCTTTACACCTGGGGACTCCTCACTGCTTTCAAACAGTACCTGCAGGCCCAGGCAAATACCCAGCAAGGGCCTGCCCTGCCCAATAAACTCCCGGACAGCGGTGTCAAGCATTCGGCTTGACAGACCGGCCATGGCCTCGCCAAAGGCTCCCACCCCCGGAAGCACCGCAGCCTCGCATGAGGCCAGCTGGGCCGGAGTAGAGGCCACCTGACAGGCGCAGCCAATATGCCGCAGGGCCTTTTCTACACTTTGCAGGTTGCCCGCCCCGTAGTCGATAATGGCAATCAAGACAATTCACCTCATTAAATTATTAAGGCAAGTATATCATATCTCCTGCTGTTATGCAAGCTTTTCCCTGATCTTCTCTGCCGGAATCTTTACAAAAAATTCATCCATTCACGCTGTCAAGGGTTTATACTTTAGGAACATGCCTTTGCCCGCATGTTTTCCGCCTTTATCTTCTTACATAGAAAAGAGGAACCCAACCCATGTTTTCCAAGTTCAGCGTAAAAAAGCCTTTGACCGTCCTGGTGGGCGTGGTCATTGCCCTGGTGCTGGGAGTGGTGGCCTTTACCCGCATGACCCCCGACCTTCTGCCCAACATCAACCTGCCCTACGCGGTCATTATTACCGCCTACCCGGGCGCGACCCCAGAGCAGGTGGAGCAAGAGGTCACCCGCCCCATTGAGCAGGCCATGGCCACCCTGGACCATGTGGAGGAGATCACCTCTGTCAGCCGGGAGAACAGCTCTCAGGTCATGCTGCAGCTCACCGACGACGCCAATATGGACACCCTGACCGCCGACATCCGGGAGAAGCTGAACTCTGTCTCCGGCAGCTGGGGCGACATGGTGAGCACCCCCTACATCATGAAGATAAACCCCAGCATGCTGCCTGTGGCCGTGGCCGCCATGGAGCGGGAGGGCCTGGACAACATCGCCCTTACCAATCTGCTGGACGGGGAACTGCTGACCAAGCTGGAAGGCATTGAGGGCGTTGCCAGCGTCTCGGTCAGCGGCAATGTGGAGGAGAGCCTCACCGTGCGGCTGCGGCAGGACAAAATCGACACGGTGAACGCCAAAATCAGGGCCAAGCTGGACCAGAAATTCAATGAGGCCCAGCAGGAGCTGGACAACAGCAGCCAGGAGATTGAGGACGGCCTCAGCGAGACCCAGGAGCAGTCGGACGAGCTGGCGGACCAGAAGGCCCAGCTTGAGGCCGGTCAGAGCCAGCTGGCCCAGCAGACCGGCCAGGCTCAGGGCCAGCTCATTGCCAAAAAGGTGGAGATTGAGTCCGCCAAGTCTCAAATCAACGCCCAGCTCACCACCATGGGCCAAACCGAGACCCAGCTGAAAACTGCCCTGGAGCAGCTCACCAGCCTGAAGACCAACCTGGACCAGCTGAACACCCAGCTGGCCGCTGCGGACCAGGGCATTGCCGGGCTGACAGAGCTGATCAACGGCTATCAGGCCCTGACTGCCCAGCAGGCGGCGTTGACGGAGCAGCTGGCCCAGCTGGACCCGGAGACCGAGGAATACGCTGCGGTCCAGGCCCAGCTGGAAGCCCTGACCCCCCAGCTGGCTGCTGCCGAGGCCGGTTTTGCCGCCCTAGGCACCACTGCCGAAGGAGCCCCTGCCAAGCTGGCGGAGCTTCAGGCCGGGCGCGAGGCCCTGGCCGGCGCCCTCACCGAGGCCAAGGCCATGGCCTCGGCCGCCGGGGTGGACCCGGAGAAGATCGACGCCTCCATTGCCGAGGCTCAGAAGAACCTGGACCAGCTCACTGCCGGCAAAGCCCAGCTGCAAAGCACCCTCTCTCAGCTGGACAGCGGCGCGGTGACAGTGAACCAGGCCCTGCAGCAGCTCTCGGCCCAGCAGACCAGCGGCGTGCTGCAGATGAGCGCCGGCATGTCCCAGATTCTGGCGGGACAGTCTGCCCTGTCCGCTGCCCAGCAGCAGCTGGAATCTGCCCAAACCCAACTGGAGTCTGCCCAGGAGGACTTTGACAAGCAGAAGGAGGCTGCCTACAAAAACGCGGACCTGCCCATCACCATGGAGATGGTCTCTCAAATTCTGTCCGCCCAGAACTTCTCTATGCCCGCCGGTTATGTGGACCAGGGAGGCGCGCCCTGTCTGGTGCGGGTGGGCGACAAGCTGGAAAGCGCGGAGGAACTGGAAAACCTGCTGCTGTTCGACACCGGAGACGAGGCCATTGGCAAGGTCTACTTAAAGGACGTGGCGGACGTGCAGACCGAGAGCAACGCCGGCGAGCTCTATGCCAAGATCAACGGGGAGGACGGGCTGGTGCTGTCCTTTACCAAGCAGTCCACCTATTCCACCGCCCTGGTGTCAAAAAACATACAGGCCCGCTTTGAAAAGCTCTCTGAGGAGTATGAGGGCCTGCGCTTCACCACCCTGTCCGACCAGGGGGACTACATCTATATTGTGGTGGACACTGTGCTGCAGAACCTGGTGCTGGGGGCGGCTCTGGCGGTGCTGATTCTGCTGCTGTTTCTAAGGGACATCCGGCCCACTGTGGTCATTGCCTTTTCCATCCCCATCTCCCTGATGGTGGCCATTGTGCTCATGTATTTCTCTGGGGTCACCCTGAATGTCATCTCCCTCTCGGGCCTTGCTGTGGGCGTGGGCATGCTGGTAGACAACTCTGTGGTGGTCATTGAGAATATCTACCGCCTGCGCAACGAGGGCATGTCTGCGGCAAAGGCCTCGGTGCAGGGGGCGGTGCAGGTGACAGGGGCCATCATCGCCTCCACCCTCACCACGGTGTGCGTGTTCCTTCCTATTGTATTTGTAGAGGGCGTCACCCGGCAGCTGTTCAGCGACATGGCCCTGACCATTGGCTACTCTCTGCTGGCAAGCCTGTTTGTAGCCATCACCCTGGTGCCTGCCATGACCTCCACCACCCTGCGGGCCAGCAAGCCCAAGGACCACTCCCTCTTTGACCGGGTGATACAGGGCTACGGCTGGCTGGCGGGAGCCTCTCTGCGGCACAAATGGGTGTGCCTGGCCCTGTCCCTGGCGCTGCTGGTAGCCAGCGTGGGGCTGGCTCTGTCCCGGGGGTTCCTGTTTATGCCTGCCATGAGCGGCAACCAGATCACCGTCAGCTTTACCCTGCCCCAGGAGGACGCCACCTTTGAGGAGCGCACTGCCATGTCCGACCAGATTGTAGACCGCATTCTCCCTCTGGACTGCGTGGAAACGGTAGGCGCTATGGCCAGCGGCAGCAGCGGGGCCGGGGTTATGAGCATGATGGGCGGCGGCGAGGCCAGGGAGGTGTCCATGTATGTGATTCTGGACGAGAGCGCGGGCCTCAGCGACAGCGAAGCGGCCAAGGAAATAGAAGCCGCCTGCGCAGACCTGGACTGCACGGTGGAAGCCCAGGGCGCTATGGATATGAGCTCCTACATGTCCGCCATGAGCGGCTCCGGGGTGGAGATCAAGCTCTATGGCGACGACATGGACAGCCTCATCCAAACCGCAGAGGAGATTACCGAGACCCTGTCCCAGGTAGAGGGCATTGCCCAGGCTGAGAGCGACCTGGAGGACGCTACTCCCGAGCTGCGCATTGTGGTGGACAAAAACAAGGCCATGGAGAACGGCCTGACCACCGCCCAAATCTACCAGAGCGTCAGCGCTGCCATTACTGAGGACAGCACCGCCACCAGCATCACGGTAGACGGCTACGGCCAGGACGTGCTGGTGGTGCACCCCAAGGAGAGCGGCATGAACGAGAGCTATCTGAAAAGCCTCACCGTTACTGCCACAGACCGCACTACCGGCGACACCGAGGAGGTGCCCCTTGTGCGCGTGGCTAAGTTTGAGGACCGGCAGAGCCTGAACGCCGTCAGCCGGGAGAACCAGAAGCGGGTGCTGACGGTCAGCTCCACCCTGGAGGAGGGGTACAACATCAGTCTGGTGACCCAGGCGGCACAGCGGGCCCTGAACGGCTACACGCCTCCCCAGGGCGTCACCTACGCCCTTACCGGCGAGAATGAGACCATAATGGAGGCCATGGGCCAGCTGCTGCAAATGGCTGCTCTGGCTATCCTCATTATCTATCTGATCATGGTCATTCAGTTCCAGTCTCTGCTGCTGCCCTTTATCGTGATGTTCACCATCCCCCTGGCCTTTACCGGCGGCTTTCTGGCCCTGTATCTCTGCGGCATGGAGGTGAGCGTGGTGTCCATGATCGGTTTCATCATGCTGGCGGGCATTATCGTCAACAACGGCATCGTGCTCATCGACTACATCAACCAGCTCCGGCTGGAGGGCATCCCGCGCCGGGAGGCCATTATTCTGGCAGGGCGCACCCGTATGCGGCCCATCCTCATGACTGTGCTGACCACTGTACTGGGGCTGGTGTTCATGGCCCTGGCTACCGGCATGGGCGCGGAGATGATGCAGCCCATTGCCGTGGTGTGCATTGGCGGACTGCTCTACGCCACCCTGATGACCCTTTTCGTAGTGCCCGCCATGTATGACATTATGGCAAAAAAAGAGCTGCGGAAGGTAGACGTATAAGGGGGTGACATTTTCAGCCACCCTGCTGCAATGCAAGAGAAAGTCGTGGAGCTCCAAAGCACAGATGCGCCCCCTGGGGAATCTGTCTCCAGGGGGCGCATTTCAGGCTTACTTGTCTCTTAGGGCGAGTTCACATAAGCGGAGCGGAGTGTATGGATTTTGAGCGGACGCCAGCCAGCTTCCAGGCGAAAATCCGCAGAATTGCTTGCAGCTCTTATATCCCCCTTGTACTTCATGAATTTTCAACGCACAAGCCGAAAGACCCGCGGGAACGCTCATGGTCCCACGCCCTCGCTGTTCGTCAAGCCATTTGCATATACAGTCAGTACGCCACTACACCTGCTGCAAAGCCCGGAAAACTCGATATAGCCCGCCCTGAAGCACGCCCCTCCCCCTGCGGCCAGATTGGAGGGGACACACACCTTGATTATCATTCATTCTTCTCTGCACAGAAAAGGAGGCTCCCATGCCCGCCACATTTTCCTTGCCCCGAAAATTCCCTGGACGCTCTCCTCCCTCAGCTGTTCTCCATTCTGCGGGCCAACATGACTGCCATCGCCCCCACCGGCGACAGCTATGAGGAGGACCTTGCCCTGTGGAAAGCGTACATTCTCCCCGCGCTGGGAGACAAGGACCGCCAGCTGGTACTCCTCCACTGGGAGGGCCAGCTGGCCGGGTACTTTCAATATGCTGTCCACGGCGACACGCTGATGATGGAGGAGATTCAGATTAAGCCTGAATACCAAGGTACAGGCCTGTTCCGCTCCCTCTATCAATGGCTGGCCAAGGAGCTGCCCGCCGGTCTCGCCCGGGCGGAGGCCTACGCCCACAAAAGCAACCAGAAGTCCCAGGCCATTTTAGAGCATCTGGGGCTCAAGAAAGCAGGCGAGAACCCCAGCGGCAGCAGCTGGCGCTATCAGGGCGACTGCCAGGCCATGTGGAAGGTCCTCCTGTAACAAGTAAAAAACCTGCCGCAGAGAAGCTTGCGCTTTTCTGCGGCAGGTTTTTTACGGCTTCAGGCTCTTTCCGGTTCTCCCGCACCGCTCCTTCCACCAGCCCCGCAGCCAGGGGGCCAGCCAGCAGGCTCCCAGCCCACACAGCGTGCCCAAGGCGGCTCCGGCCAGCACGTCCGTGGGGTAGTGGACAAACAAAAACACCCGGGAAAAGGCAATGAACGCCGCCAGCGTCAGGGCTCCCGCCCCAAAGCGTTTATCCCGCCGGAGAATAACCACAGCTGCCGCAAAGGAGGAGCAGCTGTGCCCCGAAGGAAAGGACCAGCCTGAGGGCGGCGAAACCAGCAGTTCCCCATAGCTGGGGAACGCCTGAAAAGGCCGGGGGCGGCAGATGATATTTTTCAGGGTGACCTCTCCAATCAACAGCCCCGCCAGCATAGCCAGCAGCACCACCCAGCCGGTGGCGCGCCAGCCGGAACGCTTGCCAAAAATCACCAGCAGCAGCCCCAGGACGATCCAGAACCCGCCGCCCTCCCCCAGATAGGTGACAACGGGAAAAATCCTGTCGGTAAAGGCATTGTGACAGTGGGTTTGAATAAAGCTCATGACAGTCTGGTCAAAGAGATTGAGTTCTGGCATGGAGGGCTCCTTTCTTTTACGACTGAGTCGGATGAGGATTCCCATTTTTCCGCAGAAAAGGGAGACGGGCTGCTTCGCCCTTGTTTGTTGTGCCTGCCATCAGGCTTTTGTCCCGGGATGGGGATTCTTTTATTGTAGCAGAAGGTCCTCCTGTTTGCAACACTCATATTATCCTGTCCTCCCGCATACCCATTACCAACGAGATTTTGGAGGGATAGCTATGGACCTTCACCACGTCAGCCGCCAACAGGCTGCCGAAACCCTTTCCGCCGACCCGGACCGGGGCCTGAGCCCAGCCGAAGCCGCCCGCCGTCTGGACCGCCACGGCAAAAACCAGCTGCGCCCCGCCCGGCGGCAGAACCTCCTGGCCCGGTTTCTCAGCCAGTTCAAGGACTTTATGGTCCTGATCCTGCTGGCCTCGGCGGCAGTCTCCTTCTGGGCGTCCAGTATGCAGGGGGACGGAGAGTACCTGGACTCCATCATTATTCTGGCTATTGTGGTCTGCAATGCGGTCATCGGCACCGTGCAGGAGCTCCGGGCCGACAAGGCCATTGACGCTCTGCAAAAGCTCTCCTCCCCCCATGCCCGGGTACTTCGGGGTGGCAAGCGGCTGACCGTGGACAGCACCCTGCTGGTCCCCGGCGACACGGTTATTTTAAAGGCCGGTGATCTGGCCCCCGCCGACCTGCGGCTGGTAAGCTCTGTGGAGCTGATGGTGGAGGAGTCCGCCCTCACCGGCGAGTCGGCCCCAGTGGAGAAGGACGCCGCCGCCATGTGCGCCAAAGAGGCTCCTCTGGCCGAGCGGAAAAACATGGTGTTTGCCTCCACAGGCATTGCCTCCGGGGCCGGAGTAGGCATTGTGGCCGCGACAGGCATGGACACAGCCGTGGGCCGCATTGCCCACATGCTGGACCAGGAGAGCTCCCCTGAGACGCCCCTGCAGCAAAAGCTCCGGCAGACAGGCAAGGTGCTGGGCCTGGGGGTGCTGGCCATCTGCGGGGTGATTTTCGCCCTGGGGCTTTTGCAGCATATCGAGCCCCTTGAGATGTTCATGATTGCCATCAGCCTGGGTGTTGCCGCCATTCCCGAGGGCCTCACCGCTGTGGTGACCATTGTGCTGGCTATGGGGGTCAAGCGAATGGCCCAAAAGCGGGCCATTGTGCGGCATCTGCCGGCAGTGGAGACCCTGGGCAGCACTCAGGTCATCTGTTCTGACAAGACAGGCACCCTCACCCAGAACAAGATGACGGTTACCGCCTACACTGGCCCCTTTGGCCCCGAGCCTGTAGAGAGCCCTGCCTCCCAGTTTGCCCTGGAGCTGGCCACTCTGTGCAACAACGCCGAGGCCCAGGAGAGCCAGATTACCGGCGACCCCACTGAAACCGCCTTTCTCCGGGCCTGCCGCCAGTCAAAAAATGACCTGGACAGGGCCTTTCCCCGGGTGGGGGAGATTCCCTTCACCTCTGCCAGAAAGATGATGACCACCGCCCACCGTACTGCCGGCGGCTGGCGCGTCATCTCCAAGGGCGCGCCTGATGTGCTCATTGCCCGATGCACCCACCAGCAGCGGGGCAGCACTGTGGTCCCCCTGACAGGCTCGGCCAAGGCCAAGCTGCTGGCCGACAACGCCCATCTGGCAGAGCAGGCCCTGCGGGTGCTGGCCGTGGCTTATAAAGACGTGGACCATCTCCCCTCTGACGACCGGCAGACGGAAAGCGGCCTGGTCTTCTGCGGGCTCATTGGCATGGAGGACCCGCCCCGGAAGGGGGTGCGGGCCGCAGTGCTGGAATGCAAGCGGGCAGGCATCACCCCTGTCATGATTACCGGCGACCACGCAGCGACTGCTCTGGCTGTGGCAAAGCGCACCGGCATTGCCAGCGACCATGACAAGGTGATGACCGGCGCGGAGCTGGACCATCTCTCTGAGAGCGAGCTGGCAGGGGAGGTGCTGCGCTGCCGGGTATTCGCCCGGGTGAGCCCCCAGCACAAGGTAAAGCTGGTGAAAGCCTGCCAACGCCGGGGCCTGGTGGTAGCCATGACCGGCGACGGAGTCAACGACGCCCCTGCCCTGAAGGCCGCTGACATTGGCTGTGCCATGGGCAAAAACGGCACTGAGGTAGCCCGGTCCGCTGCCGACATGGTGCTTACCGACGACAACTTTTCCACCATTGTCGCCGCCGTGCGGGAAGGCCGGGGCATTTACAGCAATATCCGCAAAACCATCCACTTTCTGCTCTCCTGCAACATTGGCGAGATTCTGGTGGTGTTTATGGCCTTTCTCCTGCGGGCTCCCGCGCCCCTTTTGGCCATTCAGCTGCTGTGGGTCAACCTGGTCACCGACTCCCTCCCTGCTCTGGCCCTGGGCGCTGAGCCCATCCCCCGAGAGGTAATGGAGGAGCCCCCCCACCGGCGGGACGAGAGCGTGTTCTCCGGGGGCATGGGCTTTTCGGTAGCCGTAGAGGGCTGCCTGGTGGGAGCCCTGGCCCTGCTGGCCTACACCATAGGCCGGGTGTGGTTTGACCCCAACCCCGCTCAACCGGTGGTGGGGCGCACCATGGCCTTTGCGGTGCTCAGTCTCTCGCAGCTGGTGCACAGCTTCAACATGCGCTCCTCCCGGTCTGTGCTGGAGCTGGGGCTGTTCTCCAACCCTAAGCTCAACGCCGCCTGCCTGATCTGCGCCCTGCTGATGGTCAGCGTGGTGGCCTTCCCGCCCCTGGCGGCAGTGTTCCGCACAGCAGTGCTCAGCCCCCTGCAGTGGCTGCTGGTGGCCGGCCTCTCCCTGTGCCCTCTGGTGGCAGTGGAGGGTGAAAAGCTGCTGCTTCAGTCCGCCCGAAAAAAGAGAACAAAACCCCAGAAGAAAAGGACTCTGTAAAGGAGTCCTTTTCCTGTGGAAAACCCGTGAATTGTTGAAAACTCTGTGAAAAGTGTTAAATACCGGAACTTTACAACTTGCGGCAAGCCAGTATGCTCCCGCAAGGAAAGAGGCTGACGCAAGAAAATGGGTTCACAACTGGGCATTTTTCCACAAAAAAGGGGGAAGCTTTGGGAAAGCTCCCCCTGAAAACCGCTTTTTTTCCAAGTTTCCACATCTGTTCACAATTTTTTCACAAGAAATTCTGGAAAAAGCGGTTTTTTCGACATGCTTCGTGCACTGCATGTAGTATAATGTCTCTCGGAAGCTCACAATATACAAAATGCAGTCGAATCCACACAGCTTCCTGTCATTTCGCCCCGGAAAAACAACTGTTCTGTAAAGCTCTTTGACTCTTCACAGCTGTTTGACCGAAAGGAAAATTACTTTTCAGGCAGGCAGAATGCCAGTGGAAAACTCT
>NZ_JBQISV010000079.1:0-10072 GCF_056800975.1 Acutalibacter sp. | reverse complement strand
CACAGGCATAAACACAAAGGACTGGAGCTTGGAGTAAAGCCCGAACACCGTGTAGGCCGCAGTGGAGAAGCCGGAGAGAATAGCGTTCATGGCTACGGTCATCACCGTGCCGATGGCCTGCATGACAATGGCCGGCAGGCCCACTGCGTAAATGTCCTTTACGGTCCGCCACTGGGGACGGAAGCCCCGGAAGCTGATTTTAATGGCATGGGGCCGGACGTTCAGAATGATAACGCTGAAAATCATGCTGATAATCTGCCCGCCCACAGTAGCCACAGCTGCGCCGGTGACGCCCATGGCAGGCAGGCCGAACCAGCCGAAAATAAAAATGGGGTCCAGCACAATGTTGACCACCGCGCCTACCAACTGGAAAATCATGGGCCAGAACATGTTGCCGGTGGCCTGAAGAATCTTCTCAATCATCACCACCACAAAGCTGCCAAAGGAGAAAATGCAGCAGATGGATATGTACTGATCTCCCATGCGCACAATGTCGGGGTCAGACTCAAACATCTGAAAGAAGGGGGTGGTGAAGAAAGCCCCGTACACCGCGAACAGCAGAGAGGTGGCAATGCCCAGCAGAACGCCGTGAACAGCGGCCGAGACAGCTTCCTCCTGGCGCTGCTGGCCCAGGCGGCGGGCAATCAGGCTGGTGACGCCCACGGCCGTGCCTACTGCAAAGGCAATTTGCAAATTCTGGATGGGAAAGGCCAGGGACACAGCGGCCAGCGCTTTTTCGCTGACCTGGGAGACAAAGTAGCTGTCTACCACATTATAGAGTGCCTGCACCAGCATGGAGAACATGGCGGGCAGGGCCATGGAGAAGATGAGCGGAAGCATGGGAGCTGTGCCCATGCGGTTCTGCCCGTGAGAATTGTCGCTCATTTTGACACTTCCTTTCATTTTTTGCAATCCTTCTAATTATAGCAGAAATAGAGGTGGTTTGCAAGCGGGTATTGCCCAGGACAGGGGCGTTTTTCTTCCGCAGCCCCTGCGGCGGGGGTGAAAAAACAGGCAGGGCGCTTCCCGGTGGGGAAGAAGCCCTGCCTGTTTTTTACTGTGGATACTTTGCATGTGATGGCTCTGAAAGGGGGAAAAGGAGCCAAAGCACTGCTTAGTAGAGATTGCCGTTTTTGTCGCAAGAGACGCTGGCACTGCGGGTGGTACGGCTGGCGTTGTATGTTACGGTAGCTGTTCCTGTTGCAGTATTACCACTGGTAGAAGCGTTTTTACTAACAAACTTGGCATTACTGTTATAAATGCTAACCGATGTAGTCGCATTGGTAGCCGATGAAGTCGTTCCGTTGTATGTAAACGTACCGGTAACTGTTACTTTCCAGACAGCAGACCCAAGAGCATTCAAATAAGTGGCCGAAGCATATCCAGTTTTCCCGCTTCGAGGCTGAACCTCACACTCATATAATTCAGTTACTATTGAATCACCGTTGTCCAAAACCTCTACAGTACGTTTTACAAGAACATCGTTATTTTCTGTAGCAAGAGCAGACGTTGAACATAGCGAAAAAACGACTAGACAAGCGATAAGAAAAAAGGCTATCCTTTTCATAGCAGTTAACACTCCAAATAAAAACTTTTAAAATAGACTTATTGCGCTTTCATCTGGCGGAGGTGCTCCTTCGATAGGTGCCTCATATGTAGTTTCACCATGATTGTATAGGTATGTGTCATAGACAAAAAAGCCCAAAAGAAGAATCCCGGCCACAACAGCCGCGACCACACCCATTCGCACAAAGTTGAAAATACGCTTGCGCAACTGAAGCTGCTCGTTCAGTTCCTCATCCGGCAGAGACTTCAAAAAGCCAGCTGCAATTTCCTCCGGCGCGCCAAAGCATGCCCGAACCTCTTGGGCCGTGGTCTGCGGACGCTCGTCCAGGAAAGCGCTGATGTTGCCCCGCAGCTCCTTCAAAAGGGAGAGCCTGCGCTGCTTGGGACATACCAGCAGCCTGCGGTCTACCTCTTTCAGGTACGCTTCCAGCTCTACGGTCATGAGTCAACGCCTCCTTCCGCATTTTTGAAGATTTTCTCCATGCTGTTCTGGATCATCGCCCGGTCGGCCAGCAGAGTCTGTAAATACTCCTGCCCGGATGCGGTCAGGTTGTAATAAACCCGGCTCATCCGCTGACGCTTGCCAATGATCTCAATGCGGTCGGTAATGTAGCCCTTGTCCTTCAGCTTGTAAAGGATAGGGTACAAGGAGCCCCCCATGACAGAGAGCGTGTCCTCACTCAAAGAGCTAATCAGCTTCATAATGCTGTAGGCGTATAGCTCGCCATGCTGAAGCAGAAAGAGGACAAGGATTTCAATAATGGTCTTGTCATAAATAATATGCGGCATAGTTCCCCCTTCCTTTTGCTGTGCGGTAACCAGTACTGCGAAGACGCACAAATCGAAAATTTCAGATGAAAAATCAAGCGCTTGACCCTCTGGTATGTACTATATCACATTTAAAACGAAAAGTAAATAGTTATAAACAAGGAATATTTTATTTATTTTTAAGCTGGCCTGACTGCCGGCCCCTTGCACCCCGCCCAACACGGGGGAAGCCTCTGCTCCTGCTCAGTAAACGCCCAAAAAGGACAGGGTGGGGTAGCCTCTGGCGTCCTCAAATGTAATGTGCAGGCAGTCCGTCCGGGTGCCGGCGGGCAGGGGGATGATCCTTTTGTACCCCACTGCGGTTCCCTCATACAGCAGCCGGCCCTCCCGGTCTGTGACGCGGAAGCCCTCAATGCGCTGGCTGTCAGGGATGTACTCCTTCAGCACCACATAAGAGACCTCGGCCTCCTGGGGCAGCTCCACGGTGACATGGCGGACATCCTGTCCCTCCGGCGGGCAGAACCAAGTCTCATAACTGTCCTCCCGGGCCTTGTCAATCTCATGACCCGGCTGGGCGCTGTCCGCCCAAAGCCGGGCCTCTGCCGCCAGATTGTGCCCGAAGGTGTTGCGGAGCCGGTCCCCCAGCTCCTCCAGCCGGGCGGTGTCAACGGGGTGCAGAAGGCCGTTGGGGGCCGGGGGAATATTCAGCAGCAGCGTACTGTTGCCCCCCACAGAGCGCAGGTAGGTCTGAAACAGCTCCTCGGTGGTTTTGACCTGGCTGTCCTCCTGAGCGTGATAGAACCAGCCGGGCCGGATGGAGGTGTCCACCTCCGCCGGGTACCAGATCAGCTCTTGCTCGTCTTGCAGAACCGCCCGGCTGCCCAGGTCCTGGTCAGAGGCAGCCAGCTTGCGCTGGCGGAATTCGGCGTTGTCGGCCTGCTGGCTCTCACGGGCGATTTTCTCTGTGTCCCGCATACGCAGGGGCACCACGCTCCACTCCGAGGGCCGGGTGATTCCCGCCTCGTTGCCGCACCAGCGCACATCCGGCCCGCACACATGAATGCAGGCGTTGGGCTGAAGCCTGCGGATGGTAGCATAGTACCGCTCCCAGTCATGCGCCTGAACCTTGCCGTTGGCCCTCTCTCCGCAGGCTCCGTCCAGCCAGACGGCGAAAATCTCCCCATAGCCGGTGAGCAGCTCGGTAAGCTGGTTGACAAAATAGTCGTTATAGGCCTGGCCGCTGCCATAGCAGGGCTGATTCCGGTCCCAGGGGGACAGGTAGATGCCAAAGCGGATGCCTCCCGCCCGGCAGGCGGCGGCAGTCTCGGCCACCACATCGCCCGGGTAGGGGCTGGCCGCCACAGTGTGGGTGGTATACTTGCTGGGCCACAGGCAGAAGCCGTCGTGATGCTTGCAGGTGAGGATGAGCCCGGTCATCCCCGCCGCCTTGACAGCCCGTACCCACTGGCCGGGGTCCAGGCTGGTGGGGTGGAAGACAGCCGGGTCCTCTGTCCCGTCTCCCCATTCCCGGCCGGTGTAGGTGTTCAGCGTAAAATGAATAAAAGCGTAAAATTCCATCTGCTCCAGGGCAAGCTGCCGCTGGCTGGGCCTTACCGCTGTCAGACGCTGGTCGAGCTCATGCATGTGGCTCTCTCCTTTCGTTTGTGAGGGGGGGTTGTGGAGTGGATTATGGGGGATTTTAGGGCCGGATGAGCAAAACAGATAGGATAAAAGGGGGAAGACCGGCAATCAAGGCTGTGCCTCAGCTGGTTCTTGCTGGCTCCAGGCTTCCAATATAGACTGAATTCCCGCTTCAAATGCAACCCTTGGCTCCCAGCCCAGTTCTCGCCGTGCCTTTGTGATGTCCGGCCAGAGACTTGGCTGCGCTGCCGGAGTGGGAAGTGCGCCGAATAACAGCGGGCTCTTTGTTCTGGCCACCGCCGCCATGCGGGTGATGTACTCTCGCAGAGGAAGGGAGACCCCGCTGGCAATATTGTAGCTCCCGTCCGGGCAGTCCGCTGTACAGCTGCGGAAGAAGGCGTCTGCCCCATCAGAAATGTAAAGATAGTCCCACCGCTGGGTTCCCAGGGTAAACGGGCAGGGCTCGTTTTTCAGCATGCGGCGTAAAGTGGAGGAGATCAGCGTATCAGCCCTGTCGCCCGGGCCGAACAGACTGAACACACGAAGCTCTTTACAGGCCGCCCCATACTGGGAGCACAGGCGGGACGCCTCCTGCAGAAGCCGAAGCTTTGCCCTGCCATAGGCTGTGCTTGGGCGGCACTCCGCAGCCTCTGTGACCCGCTCCTGAATGGGGCCGTATTCTGCCTGGGAGCCCGCCAGAACGATCCGCCTGCAGCCGGCCTGAAGCATGGATTCTACCGCTTGGACAGAATAGGTGAGGTTCTTTTCCTGTAGGTCTTCGTCCATCCGCTGCTGGCTGCGGATGCCTGCCCAGGCCAGGTGGACAAAGCAATCGCTTCCGCCTGTGGCTCTGCCCAGCGTAGAATATTCTTCCATGGACATAAGGAGGGACTTTGCTTTTGCTGGCAGACCGCTGTGTCCTGGCCTTGCCGTCAGCACGGTTTCCCAGCCTGCCTCGCATGTTCGCCGGACGAGGGCTTGGCCAATAAAGCCTGTAGCCCCGGTGATCACAACTTTCACAGTTCATCTTCCTCCCAGCCGCAAATCTGATCCAGTTCCTTTTGGAGCCCTGTGGGGAGAGGGGGCTCTTGCAGATGAATGGGGCGGTTGACCCCGAGCTTGGGAAACACATAGGTGTTCTGGGGCAAAGATATCTCCAGAAAGGCTGGCTCACGGTCTGAAAAAACTGCGGCCAAATTCTCCGCCTGGGGAGATACCACCCGGATGCCATAGGCGCGGACAATATTTCTAAAATTAGGAACAGCGTAGCCCTTTTCTTCCGTCGTCTGCGTATAGTTGGAATCAAAATACATTTCCTGGAAATGATGGATCATTCCCAGCGCACGGTTGTTCAAAAGAATAATTTTGACAGGTAGTCTTTCTCGGGCAATAAACTGCAGCTCTTGGATATTCATTTGAAAGCCCCCGTCTCCACAAACGCAAAAGACAGGCCCTCCGCTGGCCAACGCCGCGCCGGTCGCGGCAGGCAGGCTGTAGCCCATGGCTCCCATGCCGCCAGAAAACAGGATTCGCTGGCGGCTTTTGACCTGGATGCTTTGAGCAGCCCACACCTGATTCTGCCCCACATCTGTGGTGATCACCGCCCCTTCCGGCCAAAGGGACGAGAGCTGTTCCAGTGCGGCGGCCCCAGGCTCTTTTTTGTCTGCGTTCGACAGGATGCGTCGAATCTCATGACAACGGCATACCCAGTCTGTGTTGTTCCAGGTGAGGCTCCGCGCTCTATGTGCCAAAGCAGGTAACAGAGCCTGCAGAGGAGCCGGGCAGGCGACCTGACCCTTATGGACCGGGCTGGCCAGTTCGGAAGGATCAATGTCTACCCGCAGCACCTTGGCCCGAGGCGCGAACCGCTCTCGGGCTACCCCTGTCTGACGGCAGTCCAGGCGGCTTCCCAGAGAAAGAATGCAGTCGCTGTAGCTGGTGATGTAATTGGCCGGCCTAGCTCCATAGGCTCCTATCATCCCGTAAAATTCAGGCCAGCTGCCAGGAGCCAGGTCCACCGCTGTCATGCTTGTCACGACCGGGATACCCGTCGCCTGGATGAGCTCCAGAAAAGCCTTCTCTGCTCGCGAGCTGTGAACGCCATGACCACCCAGTATTACCGGCCGTTTGGCCGCCTGCAGCTCTGTAAGAAGCTGTAACGCCAGGCGCTCTGCGTCCTCTGGGGCAAAGGCCTCGGACGTAGCCAGTACGGAGGATGGCTTCTCGTCCAATTCCCCGCGAAAGACGTCCATAGGAATGTCCATCAGCACTGGGCCGGGCCGTCCCTCCGCTGCGGTGCGGTAGGCGGTTTCCAGCGCGGCGGGAAGCTCCTGCGGGCTGCGGACAGCGAAGGACAGCTTTGTTATAGGCTGTGCCATGGGCACAATATCCGTCTCCTGAAAGCCCCGTTGCCGGATGCCCAAATCTCCCTTTTGCTCATAGGTATTCACCTGACCGGTGATAAAAATGCAGGGCAGGGAATCGAAGTAGGCGCAGGCAATTCCAGTCAACAGATTGGTGGCGCCTGGGCCGCTGGTGGCATAGGCCACGCCGGGCAGACCGGTGATCTCCGCCCAGCCGCAGGCGGCCATGGCGCTGGCCTGCTCATGATAATTTACATGGGCATGAATCTCCCCGCAGTAGCGGTCCAGAGAATCCATGAGATGGGTGACCATTCCCCCGGGGTACCCAAAGACATGGGTAATTCCCTGCCGGATCAAAAATTCCACGATATAGTCCGAGGCCTTCACCAGAGCCCTCCTTTCTCGTTATTGCCGCAGCCCTTCCTTCACTGCCTGGGCCATATAGTCCAGCATCTCCCGGGTCATGCCCGGGTAAACGCCCAGCCAGAACGTATCCTGGACGATCCGGTCCGTGTTGGTCAGATCCCCCACAATGCGGTAAGCGTCAGACTTGTCCCGCAGATGGTCGAAGCAGGGGTGTCGCAGCAGATTCCCAGAAAAAAGCATGCGGGTCTGCACACCCTTCTGTTCCAGATATTTTACAAGACTTTCCCGGCGGCCCGGCTCCCGCACTGTCAGCAGGAACCCAAACCAGCTGGGCCGGGCCCCTTCCTCCTGGCAGGGCAGAATCAGCCGCTCCTCCTCACCGGCGAGAGCCTCGTGCAGGTACTGCCAATTCTGGCAGCGTTTTTCAATAAAGCCCTCCAGCTTTTCCAGCTGAGCGCAGCCAACAGCCGCCTGCATCTCGGTGACCTTCAAATTGTACCCCAGGTGGGAGTACACATACTTATGGTCATACCCCTCAGGCAGCTGGCCATACTGGCCCTCGAACCGCCGTCCACAGGTGTCGTCCGCTCCAGGGGGGCAGACACAGTCCCTGCCCCAGTCCCGCATGGAGAACAGGATGCGGCTGAGCAGGCTGTCGTTGGTATAGACTGCCCCTCCTTCCCCCATGGTGATATGATGGGCCGGGTAGAAGCTGGAGGTGCCGATGTCGCCAATGGTCCCGGTTTTCCGAAAAACTCCATCCATATTGTATGCCGCCCCCAAGGCGTCACAGTTGTCCTCCACCAGCCAGAGCCCATGGGCTTGGCAGAAATCCTTCACCGCCCGCAGGTTAAAGGGATTGCCCAAAGTGTGGGCCAGAAAGACGCATTTGGTTTTTTCCGAAAGAGCTTCCTCCAGCATAGAAACATCAATATTGTATGTTCCCAGCTTTACATCCACAAAAACCGGCACTGCGCCATACTGCAGAACAGGCGACACGCTGGTGGGAAAAGCCGCCGCAACGCAGATTACCTCGTCTCCCCGCTGGATAGCCCGGCTGCCCAGCAGCGGAGAGGTCAGCGCCATAAAGGCCAGCAGATTGGCGGAGGAACCGGAATTTACAGCCGCCACATGCTTTACCCCTAAAAATGTTCCCAGCTCCCGCTCAAACTGTGCGCAGTACCGTCCCGCTGTCAGCCAGAATTCCAGAGCGGAATCTACCAGGTTTATCTGTTCCTTCTCGTCGAACACCCGGCGGCAATAGGGAATCTTCTGCCCCGGCGCAAAGGGCAGGGTCTCCTTGGCCCGGGCGTCATGGTACTCTTTCACCAAGTTCAATATTTCTTGTTTGATCTTATCCGCTGTACGCTCCATATGCTGTTAAAATCCTTCCTTATATTCGCTGATCTCCCGGTCCATCTCCTGGGCGGCGCTGCCGCCGGCCAGCCACTCTCTTGTCCAGGCCACGGTTTTCTCAACAGCTATGGCCGCGTTCCACTGGGGCCGCCAGTCAAAGGCGGTTTTCAGCTTGGAGCAGTCCAACTTGAGAAAGCTGTCTTCATGGGGCGCTCCTGGCTCCGCCCGGTCCTCCCAGGCGGCGTCCTTGCCCCAGGCCTGGCAGAACAGCTGGACCAGCTGTCCGGTTGTTACGCAATCCTGGTCCTCCGGCCCCACATTGTACCAACCGGCCAGGTCTTTGTTCTCGCTTTGCCCTTGTGCGACCATGAGGTAGGCAAAGAGGGCCTCCAGCACATGCTGGTATGGCCGGACAGAGGCAGGATTCCGCACCAGGATATGCCTGCCGGCCTGTACTGCCCGCACACAGTCCGGCAGGATGCGGTCATGGGCAAAATCTCCGCCGCCGAGTACGTTTCCGGCGCGAACGGTAGACACCGCCGGACCTTGGGTGAAAAAGCTGGTTATATAGCTGTGAGCGGCCAATTCGGCGCAGGACTTGGAGTTGGAATAGGGGTCGTGGCCATCCAGAGGATCGTTCTCCCGATACCCCCATGCCCAGCCTTTGTTTTCATAAACCTTGTCCGTGGTGATAATCACCACGGACCTTACAGGTACCTGTAAGACGCGCACGCACTCAAGCAGATTAACGGTCCCCATCACATTGGTCTCATATGTTGCGACCGGGTCTTTATAGCTCTCCCGTACAATAGGCTGGGCTGCCAGATGAAAGACCACTTCCGGCTGGGCCTGCTGAAAGGCCTCCTTCAGCCTGGGCAGATCCCGCACATCGCCCAGGACAGAGTTTATATGCCCCTCAAGCTCTGCGAGAGAGAACAGGTTCGGTCCTGCCGGCGGAGGCAGGGCGTAGCCTGTGACTTGCGCGCCAGCCTGAAGGAGGATTCTGCACAGCCAGCTGTCCTTGAATCCTGTATGGCCGGTGACGAACACCCGCTTTCCTTTAAAAAAGTCCCAATCCATTCGTTTCATGATTTCCAGACCCTCCAGGGCGCATTGCCCTCTTTCCACATTTTTTCCAGCATCTCCTTTTCCCGCACCGTGTCCATGCACTGCCAGAAGCCCGTGTGCTTATAGGCCATCAGCTGGCCGTTTCGCGCCGCCTGCTCCAAGGGGGCGCGTTCCAAAACAGCCTCGTCTCCGTCTATGTAGTCGATAAACTCCGGCTGGCACACCATATAGCCGATATTGATTAGACTTCCGTCGCCTTGCACCTTCTCCCGGAACGCCTGGACCCCTCCTTGGGGACCTACGTCCAGAATCCCAAAACGCTGTCCGGCGTTATATGCGGAAAGGGTGACCAGCTTGCCGTGGGACCGATGGAAGGCCACAAGCTTTGCAAGGTCCAAGTCTGCCACGCCGTCGCCATAGGTTAAAAGGAAAGGCTCGCCGCCGATATAATCTCGCACCCGGCGCACCCGCCCGCCGGTCATGGTGGAAAGCCCTGTGTCCACCACGGTCACCCGCCAGGGCTCAGCGGTGTTTTTGTGCACGATCATATCATTTCTGCCCTGAGAAAAGTCAAAGGTGATGTCAGAGGTGTGGAGGAAGTAGTCGGCAAAATACTCCTTGATCACATGTTGCTTATACCCTGCGCAGATGACGAAATCGTTGAAGCCATAATGACCGTACAGTTTCATAATGTGCCAGAGAATGGGCATGCCGCCCAGCTCTACCATAGGCTTTGGTTTAAACTGGCTTTCTTCTGAAATTCGGGTACCGAAGCCGCCGGCTAAAATGATTACTTTCATTGAGTAAGCACGTCCTTATTTTATCACTAAAAAGCTATAACCATATTGATACCGTATTTCATTGGACAGTTTTAGGTCAAGGAAAAAGTGATCGCCGGGAACCGCCGCTTGCAGCGTTGCCAAAACTGCCGGCGCGTTGCCAAA
>NZ_JBQISV010000078.1:0-10122 GCF_056800975.1 Acutalibacter sp. | reverse complement strand
CGACCCCCGCTGCTCTCTTTTGCCGTCTGCATTATTTCAAATGCCACACGTCCTCATTATACTGGGCGATCGCTCTGTCTGACGAGAAGAAGCCGGCCTTTGCAATGTTCACCAGCATCTTCTTTGCCCATGCCTGCCGGTCCTCATACTGTCCCAGCAGCTGCTCCTTGGCCGCAATATACTCCTTCACGTCCAGCAGCGCCATAAACCAGTCCTTCCGGCTCATGTCCCGATACAGCCGCCCCAGATTCTCCGGGTCGCCCATGCGCATCAGGGTGGGGCTGATGATGAAGTCCAGCAGCTCTGTAATCTCCTCATCCTTCGGGTAATAGGCGGCGGGGGTATACCGGTCGTCCCCTTCTTCGTACAGATGGATGACCTGGTCGCTGGATTGGCCGAAGATGCAGATATTGCCGTCGCCCACCAGCTGGTGGATTTCCACATTGGCCCCGTCCTCTGTGCCCAGGGTCACCGCGCCGTTGAGCATGAACTTCATGTTGCCTGTGCCGCTGGCCTCCTTGGAGGCCAGGGAGATCTGCTCGGAGATGTCGCAGGCGGGAATCAGCTTCTCCGCCCAGGTGACATTGTAGTTCTCCACCATCCGCACCTCCAGCCAGGGGCTGACCTCGGGGTCCTTGGCAATGAGCTCTGAGAGGCAGAGAATCAGGTGGATGATGTCCTTGGCGATGATATAGGCCGGAGCCGCCTTGGCCCCAAAGAGCAGGGTCAGCTTGCGGGCAGGCTTGCGGCCGGCCTTAATCTGCTTATACTTCCAGATAATATACAGGGCGTTCATCTGCTGGCGCTTGTACTCGTGGAGGCGCTTGATCTGAATGTCAAAAATCGAGTCCTCGCTGAGCCCCTTGCCGGTCTTCTCCTCCATATAGGCGCTGAGCTGGGCCTTCTTTTCCTCCTTGATGGCCAGCAGCCGGTTCAGGGTCTCCGGGTCGTCCTGGAAGGGAAGCAGCTTTTCCAGCTCGTCGGCGTTGTGCTTCCAGCCCTCGCCGATTTTCTCGGTGACCAAGGCGCTGAGCTCTGGGTTGCAGTGCATCAGCCACCGGCGGAAGGTGACGCCGTTGGTTTTGTTGTTGAACTTTTCCGGGTAGACGTCCGCAAAATGCTTCAGCTCCGCCTCTTTGAGAATGTCGGTATGCAAAGCCGCCACGCCGTTGACAGAGAAGCCGTAGTGAATGTCCATGTGGGCCATGTGGACCAGCTGGTTTTCGTCAATGAGATAGAGCTTCTCATTGGGGTTGGCCTCGTCCTCCTCCAGCCCGGCCGGGGCAGGGAACTTCTGCCGGACCCGCTGGTCCAGCTCCTGGATAATCGGCACCAGCTCCGGCACAGCCTGCTTCAGGTAGTGCATGGGCCACTTTTCCAGGGCCTCGGCCAGAATGGTGTGGTTGGTGTAGGCGCAGGTTTTGGAGACAATGGAAATGGCCTCGTCCATGTGGATGCCGTCCTTGAGCATGAGGCGGATGAGCTCCGGGATCATCATGGAGGGGTGGGTGTCGTTAATCTGAACCACCGCGTGCTTCCACAGGTCCCGCAGGGCATAGCCCTTGGCAGAGAGCTCCTTGAGAATCAGCTGAGCGGCGTTGCTCACCATAAAATACTGCTGGTACACCCGCAGCAGCCGGCCTGCGTCGTCGCTGTCGTCGGGGTACAAAAACAGGGTGAGGTTGTGGGCAATGTCCGTCTTGTCAAAGTCAATGCCATCCTTGACCAGGCTCTCGTCCACGGTTTCCAGGTCGAACAGATGCAGCCGGTTGCAGCCCCCCTCATAGCCCGACACCACCAGGTCGTACATCACCGACTTCACCGCCCCCCCGGGGAAGGGCACGGTAAAGCCGACGCCGGTTTTTTCCAGCCAGGCGTCGGGGCCCAGCCAGCGCTCGGGGTTTTCATACTGCTTGTGCTCCCAGAAGCTCTGGCGGAACAGCCCGAAGTGGTACAGCAGCCCCACTCCGTCGGCAGGCAGGCCCAGGGTGGCGGCCGAGTCCAGATAGCAGGCCGCCAGCCGGCCCAGGCCTCCGTTGCCCAGGGCGGGCTCGGGCTCGCACTCCTCGATCTCCGACAGGTCCTTTCCCGCCTCCTTCAACGCGGCCCGAACCTCCTGGAACAGGCCCAGATTGATCAGGTTGTTGGACAGCAGCTTGCCCACCAGAAATTCCGCCGACACATAGTACAGCTTTTTGTCCCCGGTAATGGGGGGCGCGGCGGAGAGCTTCTCTTGGGTGAGCTGGAGCAGGGCCTGGTAGATTTCCTTGTTCTCAGCCTCGCTCAGCTTTTTTCCGTCCAACTTTTTTTCCAGTTCTTCTTTTACGCTCATGGGTATCCTCCATTTCCGCCCGGCCGGTGATCACCGTCAGCCGGGCGATTTTTTTGGCAAGCTCTTTGGTACACGCGCCCTTCTCCATGCGCCAGCTCCAATTGTGGGGGCCAACCGTAGAGGGGGCGTTGATCCGGGCCTGGGGGCCCAGCCCCAGATAGTCCTGCATGGGGATGACGCACAGGCCGCACACGCTGGCCTGCGCCGCCCGGATCAGGGCCCACACCCCGGCCTCCGGGGTCTCAAAGCCCAGATAATCCCGGGCCTTTTCCAGGTCCTGGAGGGACGCGGCGTCCAGCCAGCCCCGGGTGGTGTCGTTGTCGTGGGTGCCGGTATAGATCACAGCGTTTCTCTCCAGATTATGGGGCAGATAGCTGCTCTCCTCGCCGGCGGAGAAGGCGAATTGCAGCACCTTCATGCCGGGGTAGCCGCTCTGCTTCAGCAGCCGGTGGACGGCGGGGGTGAGCATACCCAGGTCCTCGGCAATAATGGCCGCTCCCGGCACCGCCTGGTTGACAGCCTTGACAAAGCTCATGCCCGGGCCCTTGCGCCACTTGCCGTTTTTGGCGGTCTCGTCCCCATAGGGGATGGCCCAGTAGCTCTCAAAGCCCCGGAAGTGGTCAATGCGCAGAACGTCGAACATTTCCAGATTGGCCTTGATGCGGGAAATCCACCAGGCGTAGCCGTCCTCCTCCATCCGGTCCCAGCGGTAAAGGGGGTTGCCCCACAGCTGGCCGTCCTCCGAAAAGGCGTCGGGCGGGCACCCGGCCACAGCGGTGGGCAGATTGCTCTCGTCCAGCTGAAAGAGCTCCGGGTGGGCCCACACGTCGGCGCTGTCGGCGGAGACATAGATGGGGGCGTCGCCCACAATGCGCACGCCCTTTTTGTTGGCGTACTTTTTCAGCTTTTCCCACTGCTTATAGCACAGGTACTGGGTGAAGGCATAATAGCCCGCCTCTTTGGCCAGGGACTTTTTCGCGGCCTTGATAGCTGCGGGCTGGCGCAGGCGCAGGCCCTCCTCCCACTGATACCAGGGGACGCCGCCGTGCTGGTCCTTCAGGGCCATGAACAGGGCGTAGTCCTCCACCCAGTCGGCATTTTGCTTGCAGAAGCGGCTGAGGGCCTTCTCCTTCTTGAAATTCTCATAGGCCTTGCGCAGCAGGGGCTCCTTGGCGGCGCGGACAGCGTCGTAGTCCACCCGGCCGGGCTCGCCGCCCCATTTGGCCTTTTTCAGACGCTTTTCGCTGAGCAGGCCCTCCTCGCACAGCAGGTCCAGGTCCATATAGAGGGGGTCCACCGCAAAGGCGGAGTAGCTCTGGTAAGGGCTGTTGCCGAAGGAGGTGGGCCCCAGAGGCAGCACCTGCCAGCAGCTCTGCCGGGCGGCGTGGAGAAAGTCCACCCACTCCCGGGCGGCTTTGCCAAAGGAGCCGAAGCCATAGGGGGAGGGCAGGCTGCTCACCGGCAGCAGAATGCCCGCCTGACGGGTCATCCAGGATGACTTGTTTGGCACGTTTATCACGTTCCTTTCTGTCCCGAAGGGGGACGCGGGGGTTGGTTCCCAGGTTAATAGCATAAATAAATCCGCTTCGAGCTTTTTGTTCTTTCGTGAAGCGAGAGGGAAAGTCTTTGTGCTTGTCAGAACATATTATACCATATCGGGCCAGATTTTTCCATATATTTCGGCGGCCAGAGAAAATTTTTACAGATGCGGGCAAAACAGAAAGACCCCGGGCGGGGCCTTTTCGGGGCGCGCTACCAATGAAACTGACACTCTATGGTCTTCATCATCTCGCAAAAGCCGCACCGCTGATAGAACCGGAGGCCATCGGCATTCTGGGGAAAGACCTGGGTGCGGATAAAATCAGCCCCTAGGGCCAGGCCGTACTCCTTGCTGGCGTCCATGAGCCTTGTGCCCACGCCCTGGCCCCGCAAATCTCTGCGCACGTCCAGGTCCTGAATATACACGGCCCGCTGGGGCTTCAGGCAGGGGACTTTTTTCTGCTCTATAATCATGACATGAGAGAAGCCGGCCACGCTGCCCTGGACTTCGGCCACCAGAATGTCCTGGGTAGGGCTGTCGAAAATGCTCTGAAAGAAGCTGTCGTCCCGGCAGCCCAGCTGAAAATGCTCCGGCTGGTATCTTACCGCGTCCTCTTCCAGCTCTCTGTACAGACTTCGCAGGGCTTCCGCGTCCTGTATGGTTGCTTTTCTGACGAGCATGAGGGCTGTCCTCCTGGGTTTGTATTTTTTGGCGGCTTGGGGCTTTGGCGTCTTCCTGACAGGGGAAAGGGGGGCTTTTCCTCTTGGGCCGAGGGTGCGTACTCCCCGCGCGGGGCTTATGCGCCCTTCGGGCTCCTACGCTGAAACGGGGCGCTCGCCCCCTTGCTCCGCAAGGGGAGGAAGCTTTGCTCCGCAAACCTTCCGCACCCGCGGAAAGGGCCCCGCGTCTGCGCTCGCTGGGCCTTTTCTGTTTCAGCAGCAAACAGGCCGCTGGAAGGAATATGATTTCCTTTTTACTCCTTACTCCGGCTTTTTTGTTCCGTCTGCGCTCAACATGGGCGAGGCATAAAGCGTCTTCTCCTGAATTTGCCGGTCGTGGGCAGGCCGCTGGTCTCCCTGCGGTCGACCGCGCTGGGGTTGGCTTGCCTTCGGCAAGCTGGCGGCGCGGCTTGGTCCCGTTCTGACAGCTTTGTTTAGGAGAGCTTGTGCCTCGCTTCTTTGTTTATTGAGCCGCCTTTTAGGTCAAGGGCAAGGTCGCGAGACGCTGTCTCGCGCTCTGCCAGGGGCCTAGCGCCCTTGGACCGCGTAATTTGGTTGGTTATTGCAGCTCTGCCAGCAGCGAATGGCCTATGGTTCCTTCTGGCATTTTTACTTGGAAATTCTCCGCTACCGTTGCCCCTATTACCCCAAAGCAGTCCTCCGTGGGCAGCGTCCCGCTTTTCTCCATGGCAGGCGACCACCCCAGCAGAGGCGTCTGCTCCCTGGTGTGGTCCGTGCCCCGAAAGGTGGGGTCGTTGCCGTGGTCGGCGGTAATCAGCAGCAGGTCCTCCGGCCCCAGCCGGTCCAGCAGCAAACCCAGCTTTTCGTCAAAGCGTTCCAGCTCCCGGGCATAGCCCTGCGGGTCCCGGCGGTGGCCCCACAGGGCGTCAAAGTCCACCAGATTCACAAAGCACAGGCCCGTAAAGTCCCGGCCCAGCAGCTCCAGGGTCTGGTCCATGCCATGCACCGAGCTTTTCGACTTGTGGGACTCGGTGAGCCCCTCTCCGTCGAAAATGTCATAAATCTTCCCGACAGAGATCACATCCAGCCCGGCGGCTTTCAGGGCGTCCAGGCAGGTTTTGCCATAGGGCTTCAGGGCGTAGTCGTGGCGGTTGGGGGTGCGGCGGAACTCCCCCCGCCGTTTGCCCACATAGGGCCGGGCAATCACTCGCCCCACCCGCCACTCCTCCCGCATGGTCAGCTCCCGGGCAATTTCGCAGCAGCGGTAGAGCTCGTTCAGGCCAAAGGTCTCCTCGTTGCCGCAAATCTGCAGCACCGAGTCGGCGGAGGTGTAGACGATCATATGCCCCTTCTCGATCTCCTCCTCCCCCAGCTCATCCAGAATGGCTGTGCCGCTGGCGCTCTTGTTGCCGATGATGGTCCGCCCGGTCCGGCGGGAGAGCTCGGCAATGAGCTCTGGGGGAAAGCCGGCGTCGGTGAAGGTTTGAAAGGGCTCTGTGATGTGCAGGCCCATCATCTCCCAGTGGCCGGTCATGGTGTCCTTGCCGTTGCTGGCCTCTCGCAAAAGCAGCTGACGGCCCAGGGGGCGGTCCGCCGGGGGGAGGCCCTGCAGGGGGCGCAGATTGGCCAGCCCCAGCCGCCGCAGATGGGGCACGGCCAGACCCACCCTTTCTGCGATGTGCCCCAGGGTGTCGGCCCCCTGGTCGCCAAAGGAGGCCGCGTCGGGCATAGCGCCCATGCCCAAAGAGTCGATAACAATGAGGAAGACCCGCTGATACCGCTTCATGGCTTTGCCTCCTACACCAGCTCCAGGGCCACCCGCATCATGTCCCCAAAGCTGTTCTGACGCTCTTGAGCGGAGAGCCCTTGGCCGGTAAAGGGATTGTCGGAGATGGTCAGCAGGCACAGGGCCTGCTTGCCCGCCCGGGCGGCGTTCATATACAGGGCCGCGGCCTCCATCTCCACGGCCAGCACCCCCATTTTCTGCCAGGCCCTCAGGGCGTCGGCATTGTCAGAGTAGAACACGTCGGAGGAGAGGATATTCCCCGCCACGGTTTTCACGCCCAGCCGCTCCCCGGCCTCAGCGGCGGCCCGGGCCAGGTCAAAGTCCGCAATGGGGGCAAAGGCGCCGGGCAGCTGGTACTGGGCGGCATAGTGGGAGTCCGTGCTGGCGCCCACGCCGATGACCAGGTCCCGCAGCCCGGCCTTTTCGCTGAGGGTGCCCGCGGAGCCCACCCGGATGATCCGCTCCACCCCGTAAAAGTGGAACAGCTCATAGGTGTAAATGCCCACCGAGGGCATACCCATGCCGCCGCCCATTACAGTGACAGGCCTGCCCTGATAGCTGCCCGTAAAGGCCAGCATATTGCGCACCGAGTTGACGCAGACAGCGCCGGTGAGAAAGGTCTCGGCAATGAACTTGGCCCGCAGCGGGTCGCCGGGCATGAGAACAGCGGGGGCGATTTCTTCGGGCTTTGCCTGGTTGTGAGGGGTAGGGGTGTTGCTTGCGCTCATGATGAATCTCTCCTTTGTGATAGAGTCAATAGAAGTGGATGGGATAATTTTACCATATTTTTTTCTGACAAGCAAGCACATTTTGTGAAATGCCCGCCGGCGGAGAGAAAAATCCGCTTTTGGCGTTATCGTTCACGCAGTTGAAAAGAAGCGATACCACTTTTAAGCCCTGGCGGCAAAGGCGTGCCCGCGCCGCTGGGTTTACGTTACGAACAGGCTGCTAACAAATATCGGGAGCGGGAAAAAGAAAAAACCCCAGAAACCGCATGGTTTCTAGGGGTTTTCTTGGTGACCCATCGGGGATTTGAACCCCGGACACCCTGATTAAAAGTCAGGTGCTCTGCCAACTGAGCTAATGAGTCACAGGCCTGTCCGGCAGGGCCTTGAGACGAACTGCCGGACAGCTTTCACTATTATAGCAGGGATTTCCCTCTATGTCAACCTAAATTTTCATGAAAGGGGTAGATTTGTCTCCAGGGCCTTCAACACTTGGTCTGCAAGGCAGGCATACTCCCGCAGCCGGGCGGCAATCTTTCCTGCCCGGTCCCGCAGGGCCTGCAGCGTGATTTGAAACCCGCGCCCGTGGCTTCCAGGCCCTTCGGGTCCTTTTCCCACAGGTCCGCCATGCTCCAGTACAGCCGGTGCAGCTCTGATATCCAGGTCATGCCGGGGTTCAAGGCCCTTCTCCACCCGCTTTTCTCCCACCAGGATCAGGCCTGGGCGGTGAAATGCAGAACCAGGCAGTCGCCGTCCTTGGGGGCGGGCCAGGGGCGCAGGGACAGGTCCAGCCCCGCGTTCATCAGGAAGGCCCCGGAATAGGTCTCGCCGGTCTCCTCATTGGTGTAGAGCTTCTCCGGGTCCAGGCCCACCAGACGCTTGTGCTGGAAGAAGCACTCGGGCCGGCGCATCATCACCCGGGTGTAGAGGACCTGGGTCTTGTCCTGGCTCACCAGCTCCCAGTCGCAGAAATGGGCGTTCTCTGTGGGGTCGGTGAGCCGGTACAGGTCTCCCTGGCGGATCAGGCCGTAATACTTGTGATAGTCCGCCACCTGGGCCTTTATGGTCTCCCGCTCCTCGGGGGTGAGCTTGCGGGGGTCCAGCTCATAGCCGAAGGTGCCCATCATGGCCACAGCGCCCTTGGTCTCAAAGCCTGTGCGGGGGTTGGCGGACACATGGGCCCCCATGCTGGCAATGGGATAGCACAGGCTGGCCCCGAACTGGATGCTCAGCCGCTCCACAGGGTCGGTGTTGTCGCTGGTCCAGATCTGGGGGGAGTAGTACAGCATACCCGGGTCAAACCGCCCGCCGCCGCCAGAGCAGTTCTCCAGCAGAATATGGGGGAAGGCCTTGGTCACCCGGTCCATCAGGTCGTAGACCCCCAGCACATAGCGGTGGAAGAACTCCCCCTGACGCTCAGGGGACAGGGCCGCGCTGGCGGCCTCGCTGATGTTGCGGTTGCAGTCCCACTTGATGTAAGCAATGTTGGCGCCCTCAATCACGGCCCGCATCTGCTCAAAGATGTTGTCCCGCACCTCCTTGCGGCTCATGTCCAGCACATACTGGTGGCGGCTGACAGAGCCCTGCCGGCCCTGGGCGCAGACAGCCCAGTCCGGATGGGCCCGGTACAGGTCGCTGTCCGGGCTGATCATCTCCGGCTCGTACCAGATGCCGAAGCTGAGGCCCTGCTGGTTCACCTGGGCCACCAGCTCCTTCAAGGAGCAGCCCAGCTTTTCCTCGTTGACCCACCAGTCGCCCAGAGCCCGGTGGTCGTCATTGCGCTGGCCGAACCAGCCGTCGTCCATCACCAGCATCTCAATGCCCAGCTCCTTGGCCTCCTTGGCAAACTCCACCAGCTTCTGGCCGTCAAAGTCGAAGAAAGCGGCCTCCCAGCTGTTGATCAGCAGGGGGCGTTTTTTGTGGGCCCACTCCCCGTGAATTAAATGGCTGCTGTACAGCCGGTGGAAGGCGCGGCTCATGCCGCCCAGGCCGTTGGCGGAGAACACGGTCACCGCCTCGGGGGTCTGGAAGCTCTCGCCGGGCATCAGACGCCAGCGGAAGCCGTCGGGGTTGATACCCGCCAGCAGCCGGGGGCAGCCCCAGGTGTCCACCTCGGCCTCGATGAGGAAGTTGCCGCTGTATACCAGGCTTACGCCCAGGGCCTCCCCCTGCTCCTCGCCTGCGCCGTGGCGCAGAAGGGCGGCAAAGGGGTTGTGGTTGTGGCCGGTCATGCCCCGGCGGGAGGAAATGCTCTGAGAGCCGTGGCGCAGGGGCTGGCGCACCTTGGTGTTTTCCTTGTTCCACCGGCCATACAGGTGGATGAGGTCGTAGTCCATAGCAGGCAGGTCCAGGCACAGGCTGAGGGCCCGTTCCAGGTCCACGGCATTGCTGCCGGCGTTCTCAAAGCGGACGCTGCGGGCCATGGCCCCGTTGTGGGCAAAGACCGTGTACAGCAAAAAGGCCTTGACCCCGGTAGCCGGGTCGGCCATTTCGATTTCCAGGGTCTCGGCCTCTCCCTCCTGGGCAAAGGTGGCGGGCAAGCCCTCCAGAGCAGGCTTGCCGGGGAAAACCCGGTGGCTCTGGTAGCGGAAGTCGGTGACAAAGTCCCCGGCAGGGCCGCATACCTCCACAGCGCTGGCCCGGGAGTCTCCCGCGCCAAAGCCGGGGAATTCCTGGGGCGTGAAGTCCAGCGAGAACTGAACATGGTCGGGGTCGTCCATTTTAGGGTTGCGGGGAGAGAAGGAGTCGAACCAGCCCCGGGTCATGAGCTTGGCCAGGGGAGCGGCGTCGGGCACCTTTGCGCCATAGTACAGGTGCACCAGATAGTTCTCCTCGTAGATCATCATGGCATAGGTGGACACGTCGGTGTCCAGCCGGAACACACGGCTGGCGGGGTCAAACAGAATCGGCATAGGGTTCTCCTTTCAAAAACAAGAACGGGAATCAGTAGGATTTGCAGAGAAATACAGTCAGCGGCAGGGCGGAAAGCCGCAGGCAGTCAGAGCATAGGGGGACTTGCGGCCCGGCAGACACGGCGGACCTTGCTTTGTCTGCCGTGT
>NZ_JBQISV010000077.1:0-10219 GCF_056800975.1 Acutalibacter sp. | reverse complement strand
CACTGGACTTTCGCCTCGTTGTAGATTTCACCGGCTGCGTTGGCTTTGACCCATAGAAGCAGCTCCTTGGAGCCGTAGGCGGGAATGTTGACGTTTGTCCAGGTTACGGTGTGGGTGTCCTTGTCGTACACCCCGCCATCGCTCTGACTGACCTTGACAAAGTCCAGCTTTTCGTTCAGCTTGTCAGTGACCGTTACCACTACGGGCTGGGCGTTGTCGTTCTTTACCTCAATGGTGTACTTGAATTCTTCGCCTACCTCGGGATATTCTTTGCTGGGGGTCTTGGTGACTGTCAGGTCCTGGATAGCCTTTTGCCAGGTGGCCGTGTAGGTGATTACGCCGTTCTTGTCAGCGTCAGCGGCAGATACCTTGGAATTGACTGTGGGAGCCCAACCCATAAAGGTGTAGCCGTCGCGCTTGGGCACAACGGTGCTATTCACGGTCTCAGTACCCTGGTTAGCCATCTTAAAAGCGGGGGTAGACGCTCCTTCCCTCAGGCCCTCAGTGCTCTGGTCGTCGAAAACAATGTCGCCGACCACGCCGTCGGTGTAGGTGACGGTGTAGGTGGTGGGCGGCGTTTCCTCCTCGTTCTTCTGCCATACAGCGTAAACAGTTTTCTCGGTGTCACTGGGGCTAGGGCCAACCGTCAGCGCGTTTTCCTCTGCCGTTGTGGCATTCGGGTCAGTTGACCAGCCAGAGAACGTATACCCATCGCGGCTCGGTGCGGGAACATTCACAAAGGTAAAATATTCCTGTGCAGCACGCTCGCTCAGGGTGCCATTGCTTCCGTCACCGCCGTTTACATTGTAGTTAAGGGTAAAGGTGTCGTAAACGGTTACGGTCCAGCTGTCGGTGTAGGGTACCCACCGATTCGCGTCGGTTTTCCACAAGGTTCCACATTCTGAGCATTTCGCGAAACCTTTTTTGTACATGTGGACAGAAGTCGAAATCTTAAAAGTGGTTACCCCACCTTTTAGGCCTTGAACCGTTGTTTGGATATATTGATAGATATTACCAGCATATCCCTGAGAAGTGAACTTTGTAATGGAACTGTCCTCCGCGCCTCCATAGCAGTCACCATATTCATACATGGTGGCGTAGGTCATAAGCGTGTCGTCGTTTTTGCAGAAGAAGCCCAGCCTGGGCCACGAATAGTGTGTTGCTGTTTCGCCCACATTCATCTCAACGCCGCCTAAGTTTACAGAAGTAACAGCTGCTCTTGCCGCAAACATAGCCGCAGGTTTTTTCGCAGCGGCAGGCTTGGCAGCACTGTTGCTCTCGGTCTCGGCGGGGGTCTCAACGGGCGCGGGGTCCTCCGCCGGGTCCTCAGTGGGGGTCTCGGCGGGGGCCTCGGTGGGGGTCTCCGCAGGGGCCTCCGTGGGGGTCTCGGCGGGTGCCTCCGTGGGGGTCTCGGCGGGTGCCTCCGTGGGGGTCTCCGCAGGGGCCTCGGTGGGGGCCTCTACCGGTGCAGAGGGCTCCGCGGGTGCGGGGGCCTCGGCAGGGGGCTCGGCGGGCGTGGGGGCCTCGGCGGGCGCTTCGGCAGGAGCCTGGGGGGCGGTCTCGGTGGCAGCGGCCTCGGGGGACGCGGGTGCGCCGTCCTCGGCCAACGCCACGGGCACCATGCCCAGGCAGAGCGTCAACGCCAGCGCCAAAGCCAGAACGCGCTGGTATAGCTTGCTTTTTGCTTTTTTCATAATTGTTTTCCTCTCTTTGCAAAAATCGGACGCAAAGTAGTCCGGTAGCCGAACGAGCGTAGCGCGCGGGACGCTCCCCCGCGCCTTAGCCTCTGGCTTTGCGGTCCCGCCGTTTCCAACGGTTTGCCATTGCAACCGAACGAGCATAAGACGTTGCTGCTGCGCAGCAAGTCTCCAAGCTTTTGCTGCGCAAAAGCTTTTTGGCGTTGCTGGCTTGCAACAGCAGGTCTCTCAGCCTCTGGCTTTGCGTCCCATTGTTTCCAATGGTTTGCCCTGCGCCTTGCTTCGCCCGCTTGCGGCGCGTTGGCGGGCGGCCTTACGGCGGCATCCCTCCCGGCTTCATCTGTCGACCACCTCCATTCCTCTGTGTATTTATGAATCAGCCGGGGGCCGCTGGTTTGCGGCTGCGCCGGCGTATTCATCCAAAAATGGATCGTGAAGCTCCGCCTCGCCCCGTTTTCGGGCCTGGACGGCCTCTTCAAAGTGGGAATAGCTGCCCAGATAGTAGCGTTTGCCCTTGAAGCAGATGGTAGCCCGCCACTTTCCCTTTGCGGCCCACCAGTCTACGCCGGGCACGCCGCTGGTGTTGTTTTTGCGGGCTACCTTGGCGGCGCGGAGCATTTCGGGGCTGGTGCCGTCTACATAGACGGGGCCTCTATCCATACAGCCGCAGCTTTTGGTGTGGCCGCTGCGCAGCTGGTTGGTTTTCACGGTGGTGTGGCGGCCGCAGTCGCAGAGGCAGCGCCAGGCGGTGCGCTCGCCGATGTTCTCCGCCGGGCCCAGCACGGTCAGCCTGCCGTACCGCTGGCCTGTCAGGTCGATTTTTTGCCGGGAGTGTCCCATAGCCTCAGCCCCTTTCCCAGAAATAAAGTAGACCTTTTGACACTTCTCCTCTTATTAGCTATTTTAGCATACTCTGGAAATGATTTCAAGCCCATTCTATGATTTATGTCCGACTTTGTTCCCCAAGCTCCCCCATTTCCCCCAGAAAGATTTCAGTGTCAAAAGGTCTACCTTTTGACAGGATTCTCTTTTATTTTTGCGCAGTCTGCGACCCGGAGCTGCCGCAGACGCCGGTAAAAGGTGGCGTCGCTGATGTTGCATTTTTCCAGCACATCCTGCAGGTCCAGCTCCTTTTGCTCCCACTTGCGCACGATTTGGGTGAAATCCTCGGGCAGGGGCTTTTCGGGCCTGCCGAACCGGACCCCCCGGGCCTTGGCTGCGGCAATGCCCTGCTGCTGCCGCTGGCGGATGTTGGCCCGCTCGTTTTCGGCCACAAAGGAGAGAATTTGCAGCACCAGGTCGGCAATGAAGGTGCCCATCAGGTCCTTGGCGGTGCGGGTGTCCAGCAGGGGCATGTCGATCACGCAGACGTCCACATTTTTGATTTTGGTGAGGATGCGCCACTGCTCTTGAATCTCCTTGTAGTTGCGGCCCAGCCGGTCAATGCTGAGTATGTAGAGCAGGTCGCCGGGCCTGAGCCTTTTTACCAGTCGTTTATACTGGGGCCGCTCAAAGTCTTTGCCGGACTGCTTGTCCATAAAAACGTTCTGCAATGGTACGCCCTTGGCGTTTACTGCCATTTGCTGCCTGTCCTCATTCTGGTCGGTGCTGGAAACGCGGATGTAGCCGTAGATCTTCATTTGTTCACGTCCCTTCCGTGTGGTTTCTTGTCATTATAATGCAAAACCTGGCAACGCGGCAAATTGTCACCAGTAGCGGGGCTGGGTACGGGAAGGACGTTCCGCCGCAGAATTTATGTTGCATCAAAGCATAAAGCGTGGTATAATGTGTTCTGGCGAACACAAGGAGAAGCCCTTGCTGCGCATGACTTGGCGACGCCAAGTCACAGCGCCGGACTTCTCCATAAAGTTTTGTGGTTTAATATTTTCGTAAATAGAAAAGCCGCCAGGCGCTGTGCCGGGGGCTGGCTTTTCTTGATAGGGCGTGTTCCCACAAGCGTTCGCAAGCGTTTTTTCGCCAGCTTTCCGGCTCAAAATTCTGAACGCGGGAGGTGTTTGGATTTTTGGAGCGGAGGCTGGCGAAAAGCCGCTTCAATATCTCCGCTCAGCTTATGGGAGTATGCCGCAGAAACAACTGTGGAAGGAAGATGCCAGATGAAGTCGATCAAGATGAAAATTCAGGCCAGTATGCTGTTTGTGGTATTTGCCGGGGCTTTGCTGATTGGCATAGTCACCGCTTTGCTCAACGCCCAGGGCATTGACTCCATGATGGAGAAGACCCTGGGCCCTGCCACCCAGATGGCGGCGGACGCGGTGCAGTGGCGGATGGACAAATACTGGACCGCTTTGAGCGAGGCCGCCGCCTCGGACATTTTTCGGGAATCGGCCCCGGACGCACGGGAGCTGGTCTCTGTGCGGGACGATATGGCGGTGCGCAACGGGTTTGTCTACACGGGAAAGATGGACGCGGACGGCTTTTCCTCCACAGGGGAGAGCTATGCCGGCCAGGACTATTTTGAGCAGTGCAAGGCCACTTTGAAGCCCTATATCTCTGACATTATGAACGACGGCAGTCAGATGATTTTTTTGATGGAGGTCCCCATTCTGGTGGAGGGACGCTTTGAGGGCCTTGTCTACGGGGCCATTAACGCTGACTTTTTGTCTGACATTGTGGTGAACCTGGCCATGGGCACAGAGGGCGTGGCCTATGTGCTGGACCAGAAGGGAAACGTGATTGGCCACCGGGAGCGTTCGGTGGTGGAGGAAGGCTCTAATATGATCGAGGCGGCCAAATCGGACCCCAGCGCAGCGGACGTGGCTGCGGTGAACCAGCGGATGGTGAACGGGGAGACCGGCTTTGGCGCGTACAAATTTTATGGCGACAACAAGCTGGTGGGCTTTGCCCCCATTGGGGGCAACCAGAATTGGAGCATTGCCATTGAGATGAGCCAGCGGGAGTTTAAGTCTACCTTGGACCAGAGCATCTGGCTCACGGTGCTGGTGGTGGCTTTGGTGGTGATCGCCAGCTTCCCGGTGGCGGTGATTGTGGGGCGGTCGATCTCCCGGCCGATTCGCGCCTGTGTGGCCCGGCTGGAAAAGCTGGCGGACGGCGACCTGAAGACCCCGGCCCCGGTGGTCAGCTCTCGGGATGAAACCGCTGAGCTCACCAAGGCCCTGGATATCACCCGCGCCCGCCTGCATGATGTGGTGCAGGATGTGTCTCACCACCTGGGCAAAATGGCGGACGGGGACTTTCAGGAGGAGCCGGACCGCACCTATTGGGGGGATTTTGCCGCCATTGCCCAGTCCATCAAAACCATACATGGCTCCCTGCGGGATACTCTTTCCAGAATCAGCCGGTCGGCGGGCAATGTGGCCCACAGCGCAGGGCAGGTTGCCGACGGGGCCCAGTCTTTGAGCCAGGGCGCTGCCGAGCAAACCAGCGCGGTTCAGGAGCTCTCGGCCACGGCCGCGGATATTGCGGAAAACGCCAGGCGCACCCTTGCCTCGGCGGAGGAGGCCGGTCAGTTTGTGGACCAGGCCGGGGCTCAGCTGAACGTGAGCATCGACTATGTGAAGGAGCTGAACTCCGCCACAGAGGCCATGCACAGCTCCTCGCAGGAGATTGGGAAGATTATTGAGACCATTGAGAACATCGCTTTCCAGACCAATATTCTGGCGTTGAACGCCTCGGTGGAGGCTGCCCGGGCGGGCACGGCTGGAAAGGGCTTTGCGGTGGTGGCCAACGAGGTGCGCAGGCTTGCCTCCAAGTCTGACGAAGCCGCCAAGGCCACCAAGGAGCTGATTGAGAACTCGATTCAGGCGATTTCAGAGGGCGGGCGGATTGTCGGCATGGTCACTGAATCTCTGGACAAAACCGGCGTGTTGGCGGGGAATGTAACCCTTAAGATGGGCAGCGTGGTTGAGGCGGTAGAGGGTCAGACTGCGGCCATCTCTCAGGTTACAGAAGGGATTGAGCAGATCTCTTCGGTGGTACATAACACCTCGGCTACCTCTGAGCAAAGCGCGGCTACCTCTCAGGCGCTGTTGGAGCAGTCCCGGATGATGAACGAGCTGGTGGGCCGCTTCCGGCTGGAATAAAACGGCCCCAAGTGAGCCCGTCTGCGCCCCATGCAGGCGGGCTTGCTTTTTGAGGCAATCACTATTTTGGGGACTGGGCTGTCCCCCCTACGCTCGGCGGTTGGAGTGGGTTGTTGCGGAGTCGGTTTGAGAGTAGAATGGAAAAAGCCAGAGGGCCTGCCGGCTCTCTGGCTTTTTTGTTTTTGTTGGGGGGCTCTACTTCATGCGCCGCGCCGCTGTGACACGAGCGGCCTGCAGCAGCTCGCTGAAGCTTTTTTGAGGGCGGCGTTGGGCCCCGGCGGGCAGAATGTGCTCAAAAATCACCAGGCTCCCCAGGGCCTTGGCCCGGTCATACTCCTCCTGGCTGCGGATGGTCCAGCTCACCTCCTGCATCCCGAACAGCGTCTTTACCGCCCACATGGCGGGGATGTCCCGGGTGTGCAGATGGTAGGCCTCAAAGTGGGGGCGGGTGTACCAGTTTGTCAGCAGATTGCGCCCGCAAAAGGCCTGTATGCGGCTGAGCCCGTCGTCTCCCTTTTGGAAGCGGCCCATCAGCTGGCCCCGCACCACATCCGGCCGGTTCTTCCGGAACCAGCGCACGATTCGGGGGTCGAAGGACTCTACACAGTACCGGCCCCGGTAGCCGGCCAGCTCCTTCATGACCAGCGCGCACAGCTCCGCCGGGTCGTTATAGCCCTTCAGCTCAATAATCAGCGGGGTGGAGCCCTTGAGCTGGGCCAGCACCTCCCGGAACAGGGGAACGGGCTCTTGGGCGCCAAACAGCCGGTAGCCCCGCAGCTCCTCATAGGTCATGGCGGCAATCACCCGGTCGGAGCCGCAGCTGCGCTTCAGGCTGGGGTCATGGTGCACCACCACCTGTTTGTCCTTGGTCAGCTGCAGGTCGAACTCCATGCCAAACCCCCCCAGCTCCGCCAAGCGGAAGGCCGGCAGGGAGTTTTCGGGCACGCCCTTTTCCAGGTCGTGAAGGCCCCGGTGGGCGTAGTCAAAGGCTTTGAAGTCCTGAAAGCCGGGCCTGGGCCCCAGCTGGGGGGCAATCAGCCACAGCCAGGCCAGCGCCGCCGCCAAAGCTGCCAGCAATATGCCTGCCAGAACCGGCCCCCCTGGCGTACCTGCCTGTAGTATCATCATAAGCATCCTGCCCTTCTGTGTTTGGTTTGACTCCATCATATACCAAAGCGAAGGATTTTTCAAGCCCCAGATGGGAGGGGGGCTTGTACAAGAAAGAGTTTTTGAAGGGGGAATGGTCTCCGGCGGCTCAGGTGGGGGGCCTTGAGAAGCCTGCCAACGCTGAAAAGGAGGACAAAGCTTTCTGGACGCTTGTCGAAAGTCTTGCTTATATGCGCTTTGCTTTGGGCGCTCTTATGGGAGGGGGTTTTTGAGAGGTCGGGGGAAGGGGTTTTCTTTTCTGTCTGGAACATGACATACGGCTGTCTGGTTCTCTCTGTTATGATAAGCGTGTCAAAAAAACCATAGCAAAGGAGTATTGCCATGAAAGCTGACAAAATTGTCGCCCGCGCCGGGGACTTGATTGCCCAGCGCACGGTCCGCCAGGACAAGGACAGCTACGCCACGCTGGTTACCATGGACCCGGACGGCTCGCCTGTTCCCACCACCATCAGCCCCTCCCGCAGCGAGGGTATCCGCTGGGTTACCTTCTGCACCGGGCGGGGGGCTCCCAGCGCCCTGCGCCTGGGGGAGAACCCCAGGGCCGCTGTGTGCTTCAACTCCCCCAGCTACCACATCTCCCTCACCGGCACGGCTGAGGTTGTGACTGACCCGGAGACCTGCCGGGAGATGTGGTATGAGGGCCTGGCCAACCATTTTTCTGGACCGGAGGACCCTAACTTCTGTGTGATTCGCTTCACTGCCCAACGCTACAGTCTGTTTGTGGACTGGGAGGAGCTTCGGGGAGAGGTGGACTAGGAGGGCGGCTCTGTCTTTGGACGCCATACATCGATGAAAAAAGGAGAAGAAATATGCAAATTGTGCCTACACTGAATTTCGGCGGAAGCTGCCGGGAAGCCATTCATATGTATGCCAGGGGGTTTCAGGGGAGTATCTCCTGTCTGATTACCTATGGAGAGGCCAATGACCCTGCGTATCTGCCGCTGCTGAAGGAGAATCAGAAGGATTTCATCTACCATTCGGAGCTGATTTTGGGCGGGCAGCGTATTATTTTGGCCGACCATGTGGACATAGAATTTCAAACCTGTTATTCTAATTTTCTTACGGTGATGTTTGATACAAAGGAGGAGGTGCAAAGGGCCTATGAGGTGATGAAGGAGGGGAGCCAGACCATCTACCCCATGGAGGCCACGCCTTACAGCTCCTGCCGGGTGGTTTTTGTGGACAAGTTCGGGATTCGCTGGGGGATTATGACCGAGCAGACCGAGCGGTGAATTTCCGCCGGCGGACCTGCCTCCCGCAAGGGCGGGACATGGGAAAGACAAAGAAGAAAGCAGGCTGTTTCCGTTGCAGAAACAGTCTGCTTTCTTCTGGTTGTTATCGGTCAATCCGCCAGCTGCCTGGTTCCAGGGAGGCGTCCTGTACAAACTGTACCTGCCAGCCAAAGGCTTGCAGCTTTTGCAGGTTCTCCCTCCCCTGCCCCAGGGCGGTAGAGACGTGCCGGGGATGCACTGCCACGGTGCGGCGGCCAGGGCCGTGGGGCTTCAGCGATTGAGTCAGCCTGAGCAGAAATCTTCGGCTCTCCGCCAGCTGGCGAAAGGCCGGGTGGTAGGGACCGGCCAGACGGCTGGCCTCCACCGCTGGGCTGGGGTGCAGCCCCATGCGGATGACCCGCACCCCGGCCCCCTCAAACAGGTCCAGCAGGGCCGCGCACAGGTCTACCGCCTGTTCCAGAGTTTGGGGGCGGTATTGGCCGGTCTGGTAAAGCCGGGCCAGGCCGGTGTTGGGGAGGACGATGGCTGGGTAGACCCGCACCGTGGCCGGGCCCAGGGCAATGAGGCCTTGGGCAGTGGCCAGGTCCTTTTCAGGGGTGCTGGCGTAGAGGCCGGTCATCATTTGCAGTCCCAGCTCCAACCCGGCCTGACGGATGCGCTCCGCCGCCTCCCTGGTTTGGGCGGCTGTGTGGCCCCGGCGGTTGGCCCGCAGCACCTGGTTGTCCATGGACTGGGCGCCCAGCTCCACCGCGGTCACCCGGTGGGCCTTCAGCACCGCCAGCGTCTGGGGGTCAATGGCGTCGGGCCGGGTGGAGCAGCGCACCCCCCGGAAGCCCCAACGCTCCACCGCAGCCTTTGCCGCAGTCAGCAGGGCCAGCATGTAGGCCCGGTCAATGGCAGTAAAGCTGCCCCCAAAAAAAGCGATCTCCGCCTGCTCCCGGCGGGGGCCCAGGGTCTCTGCGCCCCGCCGGGCCGCAGACCACACGTCCTCTGGGGTTGGGGGGCTTTGGGCCTGCCCGGTAATGGCCCTCTGGTCGCAGAAGCTGCACTGCCGGGGACAGCCCAGATGGGGCACAAAAATGCTGATGTTGGCGTGCTTCTCCCGGCCCATCAGTAGCCCATCAGCTCCAAAGCCTCCCGGGCGGCCTGCTGCTCGGCCTCCTTTTTGCTTCTGCCGCCGCCCTTGCCGATTACGTTGCTGTTCAGGTGCACCTCCACGGTAAAATGCTTCTGGTGGTCGGGGCCGCTCTCGCCAGTGACCACATACTCCAGACGCTCCTCCGGGTTCTGCTGAATGATCTCCTGCAGGGTAGTTTTATAGTCCTTGAAGGTGCGGCTGCTGCGGGTTTTGGCGGCTGGGATGATAAAGCGCAAAATAAAGGCCTTGGCCTTTTCCAGGTCGCCGCTGTCCAGGTAGATGGCCGCTGTGGTGGACTCGAACACGTCCGCCAGAATGCTGGGACGCTCCCGACCGCCGGAGTGCATCTCCCCGTGGCTCAGCCGGAGAAAGCTGCCCACATCCAGGCTGCGGGAAAAGCCGCAGAGGGATTTTTCGCACACCAGCGCGGCCCGGGTTTTGGTGAGCTGGCCCTCGGGCAGGCTGGCATAGTGGGTGAACAGGTACTCGGCGGTGACAAAGCCCAGCACCGAGTCCCCCAGAAATTCCAGCCGCTCATAGCTCTGGCAGCGGTTCTCGTTGGCGTAGGATGAGTGGGTCAGGGCTGTTTCCAGCAGGGTTCTGTCCTTGAACTGGTAGCCGATGCGCTTTTCGTATTCTTCCAGTGGTTTCATGGTTGCAGTCTCCTGTTTCGTGTGATGCTGTGCTTGGGGAGGTGGTTTTGCTTTTCTTTTTGATTGGTTGGGGTGGGCGGCGGGTCGGGAGCTTCTGACATTGCCCTTCGGGCAGAGCCACCCGATGTGGAGCTTCGTTCCACATCGCCGTTTGCCTCGAGTCCGAAGGAGTCGCCTTTTGCTTCGCAAAAGTACCGGCAAACTCCTACCGGTAGTCTCTCAACTATTTGGCGGCAGCGGCTCTCTGGTCTTGAACTCGGTTGGGTCAGAA
>NZ_JBQISV010000076.1:0-10228 GCF_056800975.1 Acutalibacter sp. | reverse complement strand
GTAGAAATACTGTACCGGTTCAAACCCGGTCGGCGGCACCACCAGCGTGACGCTGGACCCGATTCGCGCACCTGCATGGGTGGATGAGTGAAGTTTTTTTGCCCGCGAGCGGGTGGCGTTTTTGGCGTTCAAGAGGCCAAAAAAGGACCGTCAGGTTGTGACGTGTTTTGGGGGACGCCACCCCAAGCCGGCCGGTTTTGAACAGTCACACAGACAAGTCGGGGCAGTGCAAGTAAGTGAATACTTTTTTAAAAAGGATCAAAGAGAAATCTTTGGTTCTTTTTATTGTTGGTTTTGCGAAAAGAATCCCTGGCTATGCCGGGGGAAAACTTTAGATGAAAGAAGAACTTTCTTGTAGTTTAAGAGAGAAGAGGCCTAGAGCCGGTTTTAAAACTCCGAAATACGGTCTGGTTAAGTTGTCCGCCGCCTGCGCCAGTGTTTTCAGCTCGACCGAGCTTTCTTTTTCTCCAAAAAATAGTTATTATCAAAATGAATACAAGGGAGGGCATCCCAGCTATAGACAAGTCTTGCGCTGAATGACACAATGTGAAGGATAGGCGCACAAGATGGTTTCGGGTATCATTGATAGAACATTTTATTGGGCTCTATAAAGATTTCGGATTAGACAGACTCAGCCATCCTCCGCCAGGACCATGGGAAACGCTTGATTTTTTTGGCTTGTGGTGTATACTAAATATCACACAAGCACATAACAGTCAGGCGTATCGATAAGGGAAAGGCTGGATGGGAAGTATGAAGAAAATATCCTCGAAAAAGCAAGTGGCTCTTATTATGATGGTTTTCTTTGTACCGCTGGTGGGGCTGCTTTTATGCTATGGCGTGTACAGCATCCACACCCTCAATGACCGGGTGGCGCTTAGCGGCGAGAGCGCTCTGCAGCTCTACCGGGAGACAGTAAAACGGGACCTGAGCGAGACAGACTACTTCCTTTCCAACTTTTTAGCCAACGACCGGGACTGCGCCCAGCTGCGCTATCCGGTGGGCAGCCTGAAGGCCCATGTGCTGGGGGTGGAGGTGGTCCGCAAGCTGCAATCTCAAGTCAATGTCCGGCCCTACCTGGCGGGCATTCTGTTCTGCTCCCGGAAAAACAGCCTGCACCGGGCTGCGTACTACTCCCGCAGCTATGCTTACGCCGAAAAGGCAAGCCTGGAGGCCCTGTTTGCCGACGCCATCGAAAACCACCCCGACTGCCATACCTGGGGCTGGTTCCTGCGGGAGGTGGAGGGACGCCCCTTCCTGCTGCGCATTCTCGGCAACCAGGAGACCTACAGCATGTGTGCCGTGGACCTGGACTATGTGGATTTTTCTGGGGTAGGGGAGCAGGAGGACGCCTTTTTCTTCTTTGCCGACAGTCAGGGAATCCCTCTTACCGAAAAGCCCCGCCTGGCGAAGAAACGTATTGAGGCCGCGCCGGTGGAGGAGGCCTACTCGATCAGCCCCAACACCGGCGGCCCGGAGAGCCGGAGCCTTCTGGTAGGCAGCGGGCTGGGCTATGGCGGGCTGCATCTGATCTATGCCATGCCCTACAGCGGCCTGCTGATGAACATGGACCAGATCCAGATCGCAATTCTGACCGCCCTGGCTGTTATTCTGCTGCTGGTCTTCTTCAGCTTCTGGCTGCTGCTGCGGTACTGGCTGCACCCGCTGGAAAGCCTGGTGGGGGCCATGGAGCAGGTGGGGAGCGGGAACCTGGACGTACAGCTGGGGACCAGCTACCCGACAGACGAATTTGTGCGGCTGGCCAAGACCTTTAACCACATGACCCGCCAGATTCAGGCGTTCAAGATCGCGTCTTATGAGCAGGAATTGGAGATACAGCGGGCCCAGATCCAGTACCTCAAGGTGCAGATTCGGCCGCACTTCTTCCTTAACTGTTTGAAAAACATTTACGGCCTGGCCCAGGGCAAAGAGTTCGACAAGATACAGGACATGGTGCTGCGGCTGTCCGAATACCTGCGGTTTTTGCTGTATGACGACCGCACCCTGGCCCCCTTGTCGGCAGAGGCCCGGAACGTGCGAAACTACATTGGCCTGCAGGCTATGTGTATGCCCGAGCCCCCTCGCTGGACGATGGAGCTGGACCCCCAGCTGGAGCAGACGCCCGCCCCTCCCTTTGCCCTGCTGGCCTTTGTGGAGAACGCCATGAAATATGGCGCGGCGCCTGGGCGCACCCTGGAGCTCACCATTCGGGGTTCGCTGTTGGAGGGCGGCGGCCGGACCTATGCTGTTCTCACTGTCCGGGATAACGGCAGGGGCTTCCCGGAGGAGGCGCTGGCCCAGCTCAATGCCGGCGGCTTGAGAGAGGGCGGGCATATCGGCATACAGAACGTGTGCCGCCGGTTCCGGCTGCTGTATGGGGAGGACTGTGAGTTTTTGTTCTCCAACCGGGGAGGCGCGCAGGTGGAGATCTATTTTCCCTGCCAACTCCCGGAGGAGGACCAGGGAGGGGGCCGCGAGCCATGAACGTGCTCATTGTGGATGACCAGATCAATGTGATAAACGGCGTGCAGGCCGGGGTAGACTGGCACAGCCTGGGGGTAGAGCAAGTGTTCCGGGCCTATAATGCCAGCGAGGCCAGGGAGGTCTTCCGGCAAGAGGCAGTGGATATCATGCTGTGCGATATCGAGATGCCTGCTGAGGACGGCCTGAGCCTGTTCCGCTGGGCGCTCAAGGAGGGCTATGCTGTCGAGTGCATTTTTCTCACCGCTCATGCGGAGTTTGCCTACGCCCAGGAGGCGATCCATCTGGGGAGCTTCGATTATATCCTACAGCCAGCCCCCTATGAGGAGATTCAAAAGGCGGTGCACAAGGCCGTCAGCCGCATCCGAATGCGCCGGGAGCAGCAGAGAAACTCCCGCTATGGCCACTACTTTCAACGGAACCGGGAGGCCCTGCTGGACGGCGTTCTGCGGGACGCTTTCCTTCGGGAGCGCACGGAGATGAAGGCTGTGTCAAAGAGCCTGGCCCAGCTGGGGATAGACCTGGATTCGGACCGCAGAACAGTCTGTATGCTTTTGCAGCTGCTGCCTGGGGGTGAAACCGAGAAATGGGAGGAGCCCGAGCTCCGCTATGCAATGGGCAACATCCTCGCAGAGCTGCTGAGGGGGCTTGGGGACGACGCGCCTCTGCTGGTTGGGCTGGGCGATGGGCTGTATGGAGTGGCGCTGCCCTGTGCGCAGGCCGGCGGGCAGGAGCTGGCCGGGGTCATGGAGCGGTTTCAGCGGGCCTGCCGGGAGGCGCTGGGCGTTCAGACAGCGTGCTATCTGGGCAGCCCCAGGCCGTTCCGGGAGTTTTCCCACCAGGCGGCAGGGCTGCGGGCCCGGATGCGGGACAATGTAGCCTATCTGGAAGGCGTGTTTGGGGAGGACGCTGCCGGGGAGCCGGAGGCTGAGTGGCTCAATGCCCAGTTCCGCAGCTGGGAGGCGGCGCTGCAAAGCGGAGGACGCTCGCTGACTGTGCGGGACGAGATTCACGCCGTACTGAACCGGCTGGTGGAGGAGCGGCGCGTCAACGCCCGGGTACTGAAGCTGTTTTACCAAAAGCTGGTAAGCATGTTTGCCCAGGCGGCGGGCCGGCGGGGGACCGGCATGGAGGAGCTGCTGGAGGAGCCGGAGCTGATGGACAAGTACCTGACCGCCTACCACTCGGTGGATGGGCTCAAAATGCTGGCGGACTATGTGACGCCCTATTTTCAGGATGCGGAGCCAGAGAAAAACGGCAGGCAGATCGACCAGATTCTTCAGTATATCTACAACCACATCGAGCAGGATATCAAGCGCACGGACATTGCCCGGGAGGTGTTTTTGAACCCGGACTACATCTCCCGGATGTTCAGGCGGGAGATGGGGGTCTCCCTTAAGGAATTCATTGTGGGGGAGAAGATGAAAGCCGCCCGGGATCTGCTGACGCAAACCGCCCTGCCTGTGAGCGCGGTGGCCCTGCGGGTCGGGTACGGCAACTTTTCTCATTTCTCTCACATATATAAAAAGGTGATGGGAGTCTCGCCAGCGGAGGAGCGCCGGGAAGGACGGGGGAGCCCGGAAAACCGACAGGAAAAGTCAGATTTGTGACAGCGCCGGCCCAATCCTGATAGCGAGAGGTCGGATAACTGACAGGGGAGGGCGGCTTTTTAGTGGCGGGGCCCAGGCCGGAGGGGTTATAATGTCCGTGTAAGTTATATTTCCCGGCGGTGGGCGGGCAACCGGAGCCACCGCGAAACCCAAAGGAGGAAAATAATATGCGGACGAAACGAACGATCGCGGCTCTGCTGGCCCTGCTGCTGATGCTTTCGGCGCTGGCAGGCTGCGGCGGCCAGCCCTCATCCTCAGCCCCTGAGAGCTCCCAGCCCTCTTCCAGCTCAAAGGCGGCCAGCCAGGAGGCCAGCTCGGAAGACGCCTCTCAGCCTGAAGAGGACGGCGAGACCTATACTGTCTCTGTCATGACCATCGGCGACGCCAAGACCGAGGACTGCAACGAGGTGGCGGCTTACATCAGCTCCATCACCAAAGACCTGGCAGGAGTCGAGGTGCAGCTGACCCGGGGGGTGAATGGCGAGCAGATGAATCTGGCGCTGGCCTCTGGGGAGAAGATGGACATTGTGGGAGCGTTCCCCTGGGTTATCTCCATGACCACGCTGGTGGCCAACGGGCAGATTCAGCCCATTGATAGCCTGCTGGAGGAGTACGGCCAGGAAACCCTTGCCATGATCAGCGAGGACGACTGGAAGTGCGTCTCGCTGAACGGCCAGAAGTACGGCGTGCCCGCCAACAAGGACAAGGCCCAGAACAAGTGCTTCCAGATGCGCAAGGATTTTGCGGAGCAGCTGAAGATCGACACCAGTGCCATCAAGGATCTGGACAGCCTGGAGCCCGTGCTGCGCAAGGTGAAGGAGGAGATGCCGGATGTGTATCCCCTGGTCAGCGCGGCTGGTTCTATCACCCTCCCCCTGCCCGTGGACGACCTGACCGATAGCTTCGGCGTAATTGAAAACGCCTTGGGCAATGATACCACCGTTGTAAACCTGTATGAGACCAAGTCCTATGAGGAGTTTGTCAACCGCATGTACAGATGGGGCCAGGAGGGCCTGATTATGCCCGACGCGGCCAGCAATACCTCCTCCATCGAGCAGCTGCTGGGCGCGGGAGCCGGCTTCGGCGGGTTTGTACCCTCCAAGCCCGGCGCGGTGCTTCAGGCCAGCCGCGAGGCCAGCACGGAGCTGCTGCAAAGCGAGATCGTTCCGGCTGTGTCAACCACCGGCATGGTAGCCTGCCCTTATGTCATCGCCTCTTCCAGCGAAAACCCGGCAAAGGCCATGCAGGCGCTCAACCTGATGTACACCAATTATGACGTGTCTACGGCCTTTATTTACGGCATTGAGGGCAAGCACTATCAATATGTAGACAAGGAGCACCATGTGGTGGACTACGCGGACGGCGTCACCACAGAGAACACCGGCTACTCTGTGTTTGGCTGGGCCTGGCCCAACCAGCAGGTAGGCGCCATTTGGAACGGTGATGACTTCGACATCTGGGAGCAGCTCAGCTCCTTTAATACCGGGGCCGCAGCCTCCCCCGCCAAGGGCTTTGTGTGGAACAACGAGGCTGTCCTCAACGAGATCACTGCCTGCGAGAACGTGGCCAGCCGGTATAAGAACGGCCTGGAGTGCGGGATGCTCGACCCGGCGGAGACCTTGCCCAAGTTTAACCAGGAGCTGAAGGACGCGGGCATTGAGACCATTATCGCTGAAAAACAGCGGCAGCTGGACGAGTGGCTGGCACAGCAGTAAAATTAAACGGATTCGGCGGGGGCGTTTGCGCGCCTTCGCCGAAAACCATAAAGGGGGTTCCGCTGGATGCGAACACACACACCGCGCCAACGCCTGGGGCAGGGGAAACGCAGGCATCTGCTGCCGCTGTATCTCATGATGATCCCCGGCGGCATCTATTTGATTATTAACAACTATATCCCCATGACCGGCATCGTCATGGCCTTTAAACGGTATAACTTTAAGACCGGCGTATATATGAGCCCCAATGTGGGCTTCGACAATTTCAAATTCCTGTTCGCCACAAAGGACGCCTGGGTGATCACCCGGAACACCATTGGCTATAACCTGGTGTTTATCGTGCTGGGCACTGTGCTGGCCATCATCGTGGTCATTTTGCTGGGGGAGCTCCGCTCCCAGTTGGCGAAGAAGGCGTACCAGACCGTGATCCTGATCCCCTTCCTGATTTCCATCGTCATTGTCAGCTATTTGGTCTACGCTTTCCTCAACACGGAAAACGGCTTTATCAATAACTCGATTTTGGCGCCGCTGGGGAGGAAGACGGTTTCCTGGTACTCGTCGCCCCAATACTGGCCCTTCATCCTGGTGCTGGTCAATATCTGGAAGGGCCTGGGCTATAACTGCATCCTTTACTATGCCACACTGGTGGGCATTGACCGGGAATATTATGAGGCCGCGGTAATCGACGGGGCCTCCCGGTGGCAGCAGGTATGCCATATCACTCTGCCATGCTTGAAAAGCACCATCGTTATTTTGACGCTGATGAGCATTGGGGGCATTTTCTACTCGGACTTCGGCCTGTTCTACCAGGTGCCCATGAACCAGGGGGCCCTGCTGGATGTGACCAACACCATCGATACTTATGTGTACCGGGGGCTGATGCAGTCCTCCAACCTGGGCATGACCGCTGCGGCGGGGCTGTACCAGTCCTTTGTGGGTTTTGTGCTGGTGGTGGCGGCAAACCTGGCTGTGCGGAAGATCGACCCGGACAGCGCGCTGTTTTAAGGAGGGGAGCATATGACCGCAAAAGAGCGAGCTTTCCAGATTGCCGCCCACGGAGTATTGTGTCTGCTGGCAATGTTCTGCCTGCTGCCCTTTCTGCTGCTGCTGTCCTCCTCTGTCACGGCCGAGAACAGCTTGATCCGCTACGGCTATTCCTTTTTCCCCCGGGAGATCGACCTGGCCGCCTACCGCTATCTGCTGGTGGACTCCGGCTCTATTGTGCGGGGATATCTTATCTCGGCGCTGGTGACCGTGTGCGGCACGGCGCTCAACCTGCTGTTGACGGCGCTGTTTGCCTACCCTCTCTCCCGCAAGGACCTGCCCAAGCGGAACCTGTTCGCGTTCTTTCTGTTCTTTACCATGCTGTTCCACGGGGGGCTGGTGCCTACCTATATAATGTGGACCCAGGCCTTCCACATCAAAAATACTCTGGCGGCGCTGATTGTGCCCAACCTGCTGATGAACGCCTTCAATGTCATTATGATGCGCACCTATATCGCCGCCAATGTGCCCGACGCGGTTATTGAGGCCGCACGGATCGACGGCGCGGGGGAGTTCCGCATCCTGTGGCAGATCGTCCTGCCCATGTCCCTGCCCATTGTGGCGACACTGGCGCTGCTGTCGGGGCTGGGCTATTGGAATGACTGGCTGAACGGCCTCTACTATATCAGCGACGACCGGCTGTTCAGCATTCAGGTTATCCTCAACCGGCTGCTGACCAAAACGGAGATGCTCAAGCAGGCCAGCAGCGCAGGGGCCTCTATGGGGCCGCTGCCCACCGTTGGCATCAAGATGGCGGTGGCCGTGCTGGGAGCTTTGCCGGTGCTGGCGGTATACCCCTTCTTCCAGCGCTATTTTGTCAAGGGCATTGCTATCGGCGCGGTGAAGGGATAACAAAATCAGAAAGGAAGTTGGAAATGGAGCTTTTTACCTATCAAAACAGCCGCCCGGTTTGGGTGAGCTTTGAGAACCCCACTGGCGGCAGGGGTTTGGGCGGCCAGGAGAATTTCGGCGCAAAGGGCCGCCCCTTCGAGTATTTTGCCGCCGGCGAGGAAAAGGTGCTGTGCGATGTGCAGGGCCCTGGGGTGGTGCGGCGCATCTGGTTCACCATGGAGGACCGCAGCCCGGAGGCGTTGAAAAACACCTGGCTCCGGGCCTGGTGGGATGGAGAGGAGGAGCCGTCGGTCAACGTGCCGGTGGGGGACTTTTTCTGCATGGGCGCCGGGCGTATGGTTCCCTTTGAGAACGGGCTTTTTGCCTCCCCGGAGGGCCGGTCCTTTGTATGCGCCATACCCATGCCCTTCCAAAAGTCCGCGAAGATGACGCTGTTCAACGGAACCGGCAGGGACAATCCCCACCTGTTCTACGACGTCGACCTGACCATGGAGGACCTGCCCGAGGACGCGATGCGTTTTCACGCCGCCTTTACCTGCTCCCGCGGCCTGCCCTTGGGCAGGGATGTGCCTGTGCTGCCCCAGGTCCAGGGCCAAGGCCGGTTTTTGGGGATGAATGTGGCGATCCAGATCAACCCCGCCTATGGCGAGAGCTGGTGGGGCGAGGGCGAGGTCAAGGTCTATCTGGACGGAGAGGAGGCCCCCAGCCTGGTAGGCACCGGCACGGAGGACTATATCGGTACTGCCTGGGGGCAGGGCGAGTTTGTTTCCCGCAGCCAGGGCTGCCTGCACCACCGGGAGGGCGGTGTGTCCTTCTACCGTTTCCACCTGGACGATCCTGTTTTTTTCAACCGGGGCTGCCGGGTGGACATTCAGGACATAGGCGGCTGCTCCATTGGAGAGGCAAAGCGGCTGGCAGAGGCCGGGGCGGAGCTGATCCCCGTGGGCGCGGACACAGGCGGGCACATGACCCACCTGTACCGCCGGGACTGGGACTGGTCCCAGCTGCTGGAGGAGGCGTTCATCACCTTTTACCGCCGGGACGCCTTTGACTGCGTGGCGTATTTCTATTTGCGGCGCTGAGCTGCCCGGGGGCTGAAAAGCTGACGGCGCGGCCATGGTTACACATCTTAAAAGATGCCACACCAAAAAAGCCCTGGAATTCCGGGGCTTTTTGGCGTTCAAGAGGCAAAAAAAGGACCGTCGGGTTGTGACGTGTTTTGGGGGATGCCAAAGGCGTTGCCTGCGGCAAGCCTTTGATTTTTGGGATCTGAACCTGCGTGGTTGACAAAAAGCGAGTAAAATGTTTTATAACAGGGACGTGTTTTAGCATCAAGATACCTGTAAACGGTGATATCGCTGTTCGCCCAAGCCATGCGCCAGGCTGAGAGCAGCCCGCAGAGCCAGCGGGCTTTTGAGTTCCTGGCCAGCCGCTCCTACTTAGTATAGGTATGGGGAATGAAAGGCTTTTGCTGTCTTTTGATAAAGATGAAATAGTCTGGCAGTCATTTCCAGCAGTACCGCACGTATTCTGTGAATCTCAAGTTTACCTCTAGCGAGCGGGCGAGGGAAGCGATGCCGCTGTCGTCGTCATTGGTGTCTGAATAGCCGCTGACGAGGCTGTCAATTTTCTGAAAACCAGCAAGCACGGTTTCTGCATACAGATCCTCAAAAATGTCAGGCCGCTTTTCTCGGAACACATTCTGTGCATGTTCAGGAAGAAGGTCAAAGGTCTCCCTTGTTACAAAACCTGAGGTTGTTACCAGCAGCCCTCCTGGCTTCAGCACACGGTATGCCTCCTTGAGGGCGGCCCCCTTGTTCCCGGGCTCACCCTTCCCGGTTATGACGTTTGCGATACCGCCACGGTCAGTGACCACGTCAATACAGCTGTCGCGAAAGGGGATATGGCAATAATCGAAGGCGGCGAAGGAAAGATTTGGCGAGTTCAGCTCCCTGTCCAAAAGCTTTTTCCATTCCCGCACCATCGCGGGCGACAGGTCGCTGATGATGATGGAGGCGTCCGGGGCGGCCTGCAGGATGTACGGCGCAAAGCCACCGCCAGGACCTGCGCCCAGTTCCAGGATAAGTCCGCCCATCATTGCGATCCGCTGTCCTACTTCACGCTCGATTCTTTTGTCAGCGGCCTTTGCCACTTGCCAGTTTCTGTAAAACCAGTTTTCTCGGATCATTTCCTCCGCCCATTCCGGGTATACCTCTATACTGGAATCGAACAGCGCGATATCCTCCAACCGGTATTCCTGGTTGGTCAGCGGCCTTAACATATCCTGATCCTCAAGCATCTCGTTAATCGAAACGCCGTACAGATGGGAGAGCTCCAGCAGTAAATCAATGTCAGGCAGCGCTGCTCCTGTCTCCCATTTGGAGACCGCCTGCGGTGTTACACCCAATCTTTCTGCCAGCTCAGACTGAGACCAGCCCAGCAGCTTGCGGTATCCAGCAATACGCTTGCCGAAATGTGTTTTTAGAATCATGTCCATGTACTCCTTTCTTCTCGATAGTAATATCA
>NZ_JBQISV010000075.1:0-10414 GCF_056800975.1 Acutalibacter sp. | reverse complement strand
CCGCGTATATCGCAGGGGTAAAACGAGGGTTAGGATTGACGATGTATGATGCTCCGAATGCGGTAGGGGAATTGAAATAGCCAAGGAAACATCCGACGGCGGAGAAAGTGGAAGCCATAGAGGATGGTTTGAAACATTTTGAAGTTATCTAGAGCTGTGAGCGTATCATTAGAAATAGTGGTACGCTTATTTTTTCGCCCATTTGCATCTTTGAACATTCTGCATAATTAAAGTAAAAAGGACGGTGGTATTTATGAGAGAAAAGTCATTTGTATGTGAATGGTGAAGAAAGTAAGCTCCTGTTACACAGCCTTGTAGGATTAAAAAATCAACTCATATAGCGTGGCAGATATACAGACTGTGTTGACTAACTTATTTTTAAGGTTGTCTATGCACCTATAAAAAAATTAAGTGTAGAACTGGCAGGAGGAAAGTGATGTGCGATAAGGAATTTAAAGAACTGGTGAAGATAACTAGATTGATTTGTTGAAGCCACCAAAATGATGATTTTCCCGAATACCGAGTAATCGCTTCGGGACAGCTACTTACAAATAATCTGTTCACCTTGCCGGATGCGCCGGCATGTTCGGCCCCGAGCCGATTTTGAGAATCACAGCGGCGGGAGAAGTGTACCCTCGCCGTTCTTATTTTTAGCCGGTCGGTTTCGACCACTTTGAGAAAGGAAGGATATCATGCCTGAATATACCGCCAATGCTCCCCAGACCGTGGCCGCTGGACAGAATGTCTTGCTGACGGAGACGCCTGTTGCCTGCAGCCGGGGATATGTCTGCCACCGTGACGGCAGCGGCATTATCACCCTGCGGGGGGTTACCAACCAGTGCCGAGCCCGCTACCGGGTCAGCGCAGACGGAAACATTGCCGTGGCCCCTGGGGGGACTGCGGGGTCTGTGTCGGTCTCTCTGGCCATTACCGGGGAGCCGCTGAACAGCGCCACAGCGATTGTCACCCCTGCTGCCGTGGGCGATCTTTTCAACGTCCACGCCGAGGCGATTATTGACGTCCCCAGAGGGTGCTGCCTGACCGTTGCCCTGGAAAACACCAGCACCCAGGCAATCACTGCCCAGAATGTCAACATTATTGTTGACCGCGTGGCTTGAAAGGAGAGGTTTGAATGGAAAAACTGCATGACCTGAAGGAAAAGCTCTGTGAGGAGTTGGAGCACTATGCCCGCAAGCAGGACATGGGCGCCGGGGACCTGGAAGTCATTCACAAGCTCACCGACACGATCAAGAACATCGATAAAATCTGTATGCTGGAAGGAGAGGACGGCTACAGCCAGTCCAGCGGGTATGACGGCGGCAGCAGCTATGCCAACCGGGGCAGGCATTACGTCCGGGGCCATTACAGCCGGGATGGCGGCAATATGGGCGGCTACAGCGTCCGCCGGGACGGGAGAGGCCGCTACAGCCGGGATGATGGCCGCAGCCAGATGATGGAGCACCTGGAAATGGCTCTGGACGCTGCCAATGAGCAGGACAGGGAAGACATCAAGCGCTTTATGCGCAAGCTGGAAAACGCCTGACAAAGGGGGGACCTGAATGGCCCTGCCAAATCTCAAAGAGATAGAGTGGGCAATCTCCGAGCTGGAAAATGAGGAGAGCTCCAAAAGCGGTTACTTGCTGCTCTCCGCTCTCTATCATCTCCGGGACCGGATGAGCGGCAGCGGGGAGTCTTCTCAGGCCTCTGGCTATGCCCGGTCAGCCGGGCCCCTGGCAGAGCCCGCCGGCCTGTATGGAGAAAGTGATTTTCTCCGCGCAGTTGCCACAAAAGACAGCGCTGCTGCCTGGGCTGTGATGGACGAGCTGATGGAGACCCTGCAGGTAGTAAAACCCCGGGCCTATGCCAGTGTTATGCGGAAACTGCATAATCTATAAATAACACCCCCGCCAGCCTTAAGGGCCAGCGGGGGTGTTGACTATATAGTAAGCTACCTGACTACCGTTCCACGGTGGAATACCTCAGAATGATTGAGGTGCAGCAATTTCAGTGATTTTTGCGTTACTAACAAAGTTGGAGGAACGGGAAAAAGAGAAAGTCAAGAGTTCTTAGAAACTCCTGACTTTTAGATGGTGGGGATAACAGGACTCGAACCTGTGACCTCCTACGTGTGAAGCAGGCGCTCTAACCAGCTGAGCTATACCCCCGAAGCTTGTTTATTATAGCATGGCTGGATGGAGAAGTCAAGGCTTTTTTTGAAAAAATTACAAAATCTGCACCAGCACTGCGTTGGATACCAGGAAGCCTTCTGGGGTCAGGGAGAGTCGGCCGGGCTCTTGGCGCAGCAGATGGGGCGGGCAGCGTTGGGCGCGGGCCTCTGTTTGCCGGAACAGCTCTGTGCCCTGGCCGGGGAAGCGGGCCTGAGCTTCTGTCAGGCTGAGCCCCTGGGTAAGCCGCAGATTCAGCATGGCGAACTCCTCCCAGCTGCCTCCGGGGCCGTCATCCTCCGGGGGGGAGCCAGCCAGAAAGCCATCCAGGTCGCGGGGCCAGTGGAACCGCCGCCCGCCCCAGAAGGAGTGGGCCGAGGGGCCCAGTCCCAGATATTCGTGACACTGCCAGTAGAGAAGGTTGTGGCGGCTCTCATAGCCTGGGCGGGCGAAGCTGCTGATCTCGTACTGAAGATAGCCCAGTTGGGCCAGCTGGTCCACACAAAAGAGATATTGGCCGGCGGTCTCGTCCTCCTGGGGCAGGTCCAGAGCCATGCGGGCAAAGGGGGTGCCGGGCTCCACCTTCAGCAGGTAGGCGGAGAGATGCTCTGGTTCCAGTGCGGCGGCAAAGGCAAGGGATGCCCCCAGGCTCTCGTGGGTGCTGCCGGGCAGGGCGAGCATCAGGTCGAGAGAGAGATTGTCGAAGCCAGCGGCCCGGGCAGCACGGACGGCCTCCGCAGCCTGGGCGGCGGAGTGCTTACGGCCCAGCAGCCGCAGCTGAGCCGGGTCGGTAGATTGCAGGCCCATGGAGAGGCGGTTGAAGCCCCCGGCCCGGAGCTGGGCGAAAAAGCTTCTGTCCAGGCCGGTGGGGTTGACCTCACAGGTGATTTCCGGGTGGGGGGCCAGGGGGAAGCGGCGGCTGACGGCTTCCAGTACACGGCAGAGCCAGGGGGCGCCCATCAGGCTGGGGGTGCCTCCACCAAAGTAGATGGAGGTGAGAGGGGTGGGGCAGGTGGGGGCGTAGTGGTCCAGGAGCAGGGTGAGGCGGTGGGCGTAACGGGCCCCGACGTTGGGGGCAGGGGGGAGGGAGTAGAAGTCGCAATAGGGGCATTTGCCTGCGCAGAAGGGGACGTGGATGTAGAGGCCCCGAGGGGGAGATGGCATGGCGGATTCATCCTTTGATTGGTGGATTGAAAAGCTGGGAGGGTCAGTTGACAAGGCAGGAGCAATCGGTTACAATATAAAGAAAGGAAAAACGCGGGCGAACCAGTCAGAGCGAAGCGCAGGCCGGGGAGCGCGATAAGAGGAGTCCAGAGGAGCTTGCTCCTCTGGCGGGTTCTTAGGGCGGAGCCCTAAGCCGCCGGAGGCGGCCTTGAACTTAGGCGGCGCAGAAAGCAATGGCGCGAGGTAGTGCTTTGCCTCCAAATCTCAGTTTGAGATGGGGCAGAGCTGCGCCGCCGTCGACTTGCCGCAGGCAAGTCGGACTTAGCGAGGTCGACCGTAGGGAGACCAGCGGATGGCTAAAGAGCTGCAAATTCAGAGGAAGCAGTCTGCCGGTACTCCTGTCGAGAGAGGCAGAGCCCCAAAAGCAAGTAACGCTATTTTTCTCTCGGTGGACTGTACGCAGCAAGCGGATTGAGAGAAGCCGGGCCAGCGAGCGCAGACGCGCAGAACTTGCGCGGGTGCGGAAGGTTTGCGAAGCAAAGCTTCCGAGCGTCCTGGTTCGCGGGGGGTAAATGCAGAGGGAGAGGCTTTTGGGTTCGCCCCTGTAGACAAGGACGAAACAACCCGCGGCGTGTTTTTTCTTCCAACAGTCAGTCAAGTAGTATATTAGCATATTATATCACGCATGCTGGAAAAGTCAACCTCTCCGGCATGCAGGCTGTGCGTATGGCTCCACCGTCTGTAAAAAGACAATGAGGCTTTGCGCGTCATCATTTTATACGCGCACGCCCGGCGTTCAAGGAGAATGATATATGGACAGAAGTAAAATCCGTAATTTCAGCATTATCGCCCACATCGACCACGGCAAAAGCACCTTGGCCGACCGTATTCTGGAACAGACCAAGGCTGTCCCCCTGCGGGAAATGGAGAACCAGCTGCTGGATAACATGGACCTGGAACGGGAGCGGGGCATTACCATCAAGGCTCATGCGGTGACCCTGGTGTACACCGCGAAAAACGGGGAGGACTATGTCTTCAACTTGATCGATACCCCCGGCCATGTGGACTTCAATTATGAGGTCTCCCGTTCTTTGGCGGCGTGCGAGGGGGCTGTGCTGGTGGTGGACGCCTCTCAGGGCATTGAGGCCCAGACTCTGGCAAACACCTATCTGGCAGTGGACGCGGGACTGGAAATTGTGCCGGTAGTGAACAAGATCGACCTGATCAGCGCGGACCCGGACCGGGCCTGCCATGAGATTGAGGACGTGATCGGCATTCCCGCTATGGACGCACCCCGGGTGTCAGCCAAGAACGGGCTGAACATTGGGGACGTGATGGAGCGCATTGTCAGCGATGTGCCCGCCCCACAGGGAGACGAGACCGCTCCCCTGCGGGCCCTGATCTTCGACTCTTACTACGACTCCTATCGGGGGGTCATCGTCTATGTGCGGGTGATGGACGGGGCCCTCCGCTCTGGGGACACCATTCGCATGATGGCTACCGGCGGGGAGTTTCAGGTGGTGGAATGCGGCTTTTTGCGGGCCACCTCTCTGGAGCCCGCCGAGGCCCTTTACGCCGGAGAGGTGGGCTATATTGCCGCCAGCATCAAGGACGTGCGCCAGGCCCGGGTGGGGGACACTGTCACCCTGGCCCAGCGGCCCGCAGAGGAGGCACTGCCCGGCTACCGGGCGGTGCAGCCCATGGTGTTCTGCGGCATTTACCCTGCCGACGGGGCCCATTACACTGACCTGCGGGACGCTTTGGAGAAGCTGCAGCTTAACGACGCCTCCCTCACCTTTGAGCCGGAGACCTCGGTGGCGCTGGGCTTTGGCTTTCGCTGCGGCTTTTTGGGGCTGCTGCATATGGAGATTATCCAGGAGCGTCTGGAACGGGAGTATAACCTGGACCTGATTACCACCGCGCCCAGCGTGGTATATAAAATCACCAAGACCAACGGTGAGGAGCTGTCTATTGACAACCCCACCAATTACCCGGACCCCTCTGTCATCCAGAGCGCGCAGGAGCCCATTTCGGCGGCTCACATCTACGCGCCCTCAGAGTATGTGGGCAGTATTATGGAGCTGTGTCAGGAGCGTCGGGGCGCCTTTATCGACATGAAATATATTGACACCGACCGGGTGGACATCCACTATGAGCTGCCCCTGAATGAAATTATCTACGACTTTTTTGACGCGCTGAAGTCCCGCACCCGGGGCTATGCCTCTTTTGACTACGAGCTTTTGGGCTATCGGGACTCGCAGCTGGTGAAGCTGGACATTCTGCTCAACGGGGAGACAGTGGACGCGCTGTCGTTCATCCTTCACGCGGAGAAGGCCTACCCCCGGGCCAGGAAGATGACGGAGAAGTTGAAGGAGAAGATTCCCCGGCAGCTGTTTGAGGTGCCTATTCAGGCCTGCGTGGGGGGGAAGATTATTGCCCGGGAGACGGTGAAGGCCCTGCGCAAGGACGTGCTGGCCAAGTGCTATGGGGGAGATATCACGCGGAAGAAGAAGCTGCTGGAGAAGCAGAAGGAGGGGAAGAAGCGGATGCGTCAGTTGGGGACGGTGGAGGTGCCCCAGGAGGCGTTTATGGCGGTGCTGAAGCTGGACGAGTAAAGGCGAGCCAAAAGAAGAGCAAATTACGCGGTCCAGGGGCGTTAGGCCCCTGGCGGATTCTTAAGGCAGAGCCTTAAGCCGCCGGAGGCGACCTTGACCTTAAAAAGGCGGCGCAGACAACAAAGAAGCGAGGCAGTACCTCGCTCCTAAATCTCAGTACAGAACGGGGCAGAGCTGCGCCGCCGCAGTTAGCGAGGTCGACCGTAGGGAGACCAGCGGCCTGTTAGCAGCCGGTAAATTTAGGGGAAGGGGCTTGCCGGTACTCCTGTCGAGAAAGGCTGAAACAAAAAAGGAAATAAAAACTATTTTTCTCTCAGTACGCCGCCAGGTGAACCAGCAGAAGCCCAGCGAGCGCAGACGCGGGGTCCTTGCGCGGGTGCGGGTTCTTTTGCGGAGCAAAAGGACCTACGGCTTGCGGAGCAAGCCGGCGAGCGTCCGGTTTCCCCCTCCCGTTCGGAAAACAGCAAGCCCAACCCGGGTGTCACGTTTTTCTTGCAAAGTCCCGGAGTTTTTGGTAAAATAGAGAAATGGAAGACAGACAGCATTGCTTGATAAAGAGAAAGGACGATCACCATGCAGCACAGCGAAAAGACCATGGACATGATAACCGGCCTGTGCAAGACCCGGGGCTTTATCTTCCCTGGCAGCGAGATATACGGCGGCCTTGCCAACACCTGGGACTACGGCCCCCTGGGCGCAAGGCTGAAGAACAATGTGAAGGACGCCTGGCGCAAGCGCTTTATCCAGGAGCGGCGCAACAGCTTTGAGGTGGACGCGGATATCCTGATGCACCCCCGGGTGTGGGAGGCCAGCGGCCATGTGCAGAGCTTTTCGGACCCTCTTCTGGACTGTAAGGAGTGCAAAATGCGCCACCGGGCCGACAACCTGATTGACGATTTTGACCCCGAGGCCCATGCCGACGGCATGACCAAGGAGGAGATGTTCCAGTATATCAAGGACCACAGCATCCCCTGCCCCCACTGCGGCAAGCACAATTTTACCGACATCCGGGAGTTTAACCTGATGTTCCAGACCTTCCGGGGAGTCACCAATGACAATAAGTCGGTTATCTACCTGCGCCCGGAAAACGCTCAGGGGGAGTATGTGAACTTTTTGAACGTGCAGCGCACCATGCGGGCCAAGCTCCCCTTCTCCATCGGCCAGATCGGCAAGGCCTTCCGCAACGAGATCACCCCCGGCAACTTCACCTTCCGCACCATTGAGTTTGAGCAGATGGAGTTCCAGACCTTCTGCAAGGAGGGCAGCGACGAGGAGCTGTACGCCTACTTCAAGGAGTATGGCAGAACATTCTTTGAGGACCTGGGCCTGCCGGCGGATAAGCTCCGGTTCCACGACCACGAGAAGCTGGCCCACTATGCCAAAGCTGCCTGCGACATTGAGTACCTGTTCCCCTTCGGCTGGGGGGAGATTAACGGCACCCACAACCGCACAGACTTTGATTTGACCCGCCACCAGGAGTACAGCGGCCAGAAGCTGGACTATCTGGACCCGGAGACCGGCGAGAAGTTCATCCCCTATATTATAGAAAGCACCTACGGCCTGGACCGCACCGTGCTGGCCCTGCTGTGCGAGGCCTATGATGTGGAGATGCTGGACGAGGCGAAAAACGACAGCCGGGTGGTGCTGCGCCTCAGCCCCGCCCTGGCTCCCTACAAGGCGGCGGTGCTGCCCCTGTCCAAAAAGCTCTCTCCCAAGGCTCTGGAGGTGTACGACCAGATTAGCGGCCACATGATGACCGACTTTGACGAGACTGGCTCCATTGGCAAGCGCTACCGCCGGGAGGACGAGATCGGCACCCCCTTCTGCGTGACCGTGGACTTTCAGACCGTGGGGGACGAGAAGACCCCTGCCGACAACTGTGTCACTGTGCGCGAGCGGGACAGCATGGCCCAGGAGCGGGTGCCCATTGAGGGCCTGGAGCGCTATTTGAAAGAACGGGTGGGGGAGTTCTGAAAAAGCCTCCAAACCAGTAACCATTCTGCCTCTGTCTGCGTTTTCGCTTAGTAGAGCCGAGCAAACTCATATGTCATAGAAAGGCGTGAGAGATATGTTGAAACGATGGAAGCTTCCCGTGCTGCTGGCCCTGCTGCTCACCCTTGCCGCCTGCGGCGGGGGAGGGCAGGAACTGTCCTCAGCCGACAGCCATGCCTCTTCCGAGGCAAGCGCACCGGCCGGTGGGGAGGACGTTTCCGCCGGAACGGAGGAAGCCGCCGAAGGCGAACCCGTCCCCGACGGGGAGGGTCTGTTGACCGAAGAGGAAATCGCCCTGTATGAAAGCCTCTATTTTGCGGAAGATAAGAAAACAGCAGAGGCCCTGGGGCTGACAGAAGAAAAGCTGAACCAAAAAGTTATGGGTATGGTGCTTTTGGACGACAAACGGAAAATCGCCGGCGTGGAATGCTGGGTAACGCTGCTCTTCTCCGAAACGGAGCCCAAGGGGCTGTACGGTGTGCGGATTCAAGCGGGTATCCCGGACACGGAGCAGGCGAGAGAAACCGTGATGGAGATGTATGAGCAGGCAGTGGCGCTGTATGGCGAGCCAAACACCTTTGAGGGCTATGTGGACAGCGCCCGCCTCTCCCAGCGGCCGGAGGGCTTTCAAAGCGCTTACGAGACTTGGAGCCTGGGGGAGAAAACGGATTTGACGCTGACCTACAGAAGCGCGGAGGGGTCGGAGGATTCGGACGACATTGACCTGATCGAGCTGACTTATCAGGTGCGCATCCTGCAGGACGGCCAGCCCATAGACCCGGCAGTCTCAGAGCCTGGGGAGGATTAACTCAGCCCATTATTCTGATTTGAACGGGAGGCCGATATGAAAAAATCGAAGAAAAGCTATCTGACATCCATTCTGGCCGTCTTTCTGGCGGCGGCGCTGCTTTTTGCCGTGGCTCTGCCCGCCGCTGCCGAGGAGGGGGACTCCGGCTATCAGGATGTGGGGCCCAGCGGAGACGGGGAGCCAGGGGACGTAGAGCCGGACCCGCCTCCGGTAGTGGAGGACCCCACCCCGCCGCCCTCCGAGGACCCTGTTACCCCGCCCCCGGAGGAGCCTACGCCGCCTCCTGTTGACGAGCCCACTCCGCCGCCGGAGGAGCCCACGCCCACCCCGGACTGGGGGGAGGAGCCGACCCCTGGTCCGGAGGACCCCACGCCGGACCCCGGGACAGAGGAGCCTACGCCAGAGCCCACTGAGGCGCCCCCTCAGGAGCCTACCCAGGCGCCGCCTCCTCCAGCCGGAGGCACTACAGGGGGAGGGAACAGCACCAGCTCCTCTGGTACGACCCACCGCACGCCCATTGGCTCGGGCTCGGACATTGCCCAGCCCTCTTTCTCCCCTCGGAGCACCGCGCCGCCCATCACCAGCTCCTCCTCTGCCTCTGAGGAGGACCCTGCCAACCGGGAGCCCCGATATATTACCTTTGCACGGGTCACCCAAAAGACCAACTCCATGTCCCGGGTGCTGTACTACAGCGGCGCGGGCAGTATTGGGGTGGGGGTGCTGGGACTGCTGATTCTGCTGGTGTTCATTATCCGCAACCGGCGGATCGACGCCCGGAACGAGCGGATTTTTGAGGAGATTGCCCAGGCGGAGACCCGTCAGCCTGCCCCCCTGCGGGGCCGGGAGCCGGAGGACGGATATACCGGCAGCGGTTATTTGCCTGTAGAGCAGGGCCATGGCGGCGAGGATGCGCTGTATCAGTCCGGCAGCTACGACCAGCCCCATGCCCAGAGCTACGACCAGTCCTATCCCCAGGACTATGCCCAGGGCTACGACGCGCCCCCTCCGGCTGTCCACCGGCCTGAGCCGGAGGCTCTGACTGTGCCGGTGAACGGCAGCGTCTATACCGAGGAATTTGACATTCCCCGGCCCGCGCCCCCCTATCAGGCCCCGCTTCCCCAGGAAGACCGGGCTCCGGCCCGTCCCAGCGGCGCCCCGGCGTTGACCTCTATGTACACCGAGGAGTTTTTGCTGCCAGAGGACATGGCCCAGCCTGGTATTCCTGCTCCCGCAGCGCCCCCAAGACCCGCGCCTCCGCCTCGCCGGCAGCCTCCCGCCCCCCAGCCCCCTGCCAGAGACAGCAGCTATGACACCACAGAGCTGCTGCGGGAGATTCTGCACGGAGACGAGGACAGATAGCGGCCATTAGGCAAGATGTTCTAACAAAAAACGAGCCCCCAGGGATAAAACCCAGGGAGCTCGTTTTTTGTCGGATGGGCCGGGCAGCTGTTACAGAGAGAAGACGGGGCGTTGGAATTGTGGGTGAGCTCTGCTGGTAGTGCCTGTATCGAACTGGGAGAAAGAGAGCGTTGGTGCCAGCAGCCAGTGTCAAACAGCGACGGGAGGCCTTGCGGTCAGTGCCCGTCAGCACTGGCAAGCCAGTGCGCCTCGCGAATTGGGTCCAGCGTCACGCTGGGGATGGAGGGCGTTGTTGTCAGCGGGCAGTATCA
>NZ_JBQISV010000074.1:0-10682 GCF_056800975.1 Acutalibacter sp. | reverse complement strand
CGGCCTTGAAGTTGATGTTTTCGACCTTTACGGCAGATTCATTAGGCAGAAGGGAAGACATGTCAAGCTTGACAGTTGTATTGCCAACCTTAATAGAAGTCTCGCACTTGATGCCATCCTTGTAGTTCTCCAAACGGGTCACCACGGTGCCGCCGTTGGGAACAGTCTTCTCCAAATTGTTTTCGCTTTTGCTGGTGATCTTGATGGGACGATGGAGAGCGTCGTGCATCGTAAGGGCGATGTAGTGGCCACTCTGCTGCTCTTGAACAGAGGAGAACTCAGTCCAATTATCGGCCTGAAGGGCCTCGCCGGTAAAGGTGTAGTTGCCGTCGCTGCCTTTCTCAGGCTTGCAATCGACGAAGGTCTTGCCAAGAATCTCACCAGAAATGCCCCCAACAGTGAAGCCCTGTGTTTCCTTAGCATCGTCGTTGGCAGTTACCTCAACTGTGGTCGCCTCTCCAAGCGGGGTGTGGTCTTTCGGCAACTCAGCCCATTTGTTCTCATCGCTTACCACATCGCGGGAACTATTTTGGTCTGCTTTAGCGGGCTTATCACCATAGAATACCTCAATTTTGTACTTGCCGGTCGTGAGCTTATCTGCACTGGTGGCCGGCTCTATACCTTCGGGCCAATGCTCAAACTGAGATTTATTAGCAAGGCTAAAGCTGAAAATGTTATGATCTGACGCTTTGGTCTCCTGAGCCTGACTCTCAGCCAGAATAATGCCGAGCGCCTTTTCGCCCGCCTTCTCGGTTGTATCAGGGAAAGTTACCTTTGCCCAAATGATTTTCCCAGCTTCGATAGTAGGAGCTTTAGGGAATTTAACGGAAAAAGTGTAAGGGGCTGTGTTATTTTCATTCAACCCGCTCGCAGCCACAATATTGCCTACCTCAGCCAGATAGAAAATCTCCTCTGGCTTGTCTGGGGCCGTGGTTGGCTGCTCCTCCGCCGCAAACGCCGCCATGGGCAGCATGGTGAGCAGCATGCACAAGGCCAGAATTCCGGCAAAAAACCTCTTTTTCATTGCGAAAAAGCCTCCTTCTTGTGTTTATACTTGCTTTTTTGTAAGTTCTGGCGTTGAGGCCCGCCGATAGCGGCACTATCGCTTGTGTCCCGCTTTCCCCCTCTCTACAAGATACCGCCGTATCTGCCGCTGCCCCCTCGCAGAACGCGCCTCCTCGCCTTGTGAGCACCTTACAAAAAAGTGTACTTTTTTGCAAGAGAGCCCGTCTGCTTGAAAGCACCTTAAGTGTACCACAGGTTGACTATTTTTGCAAGGGGTATTTATGGAAAAACCGGCAGAATACCCACCAAGTTTTGCACAAATCCACCTTACAAAAAAGTACACTTTTTTGCAAGAGAGCCCGTCTCGTATTCTTCCGCCCCTTGCAGCAGCCCGGCCTTGTAGCGGAAGGTGGAAAGCGCCATGCCGCACTGCCGCGCCGCCTGGGCCCCGGTGAGGGCCCCTGCCCGCCACTGGCGGTAGGCGGCAAGGTAGCTTTCGGGCAGGGGGGCGGGGGGCCGGCCCAGGCGCACACCCTTTTCGCGGGCGGCGGCAATGCCCTGGCGCTGGCGGCTTTTGATGCTTTCGCGCTCGCTTTGGGCCACAAAGGAGAGTATTTGCAGCACCAGGTCGGCAATAAATGTGCCCATCAGGTCCCGGCCCTGGCGGGTGTCCAGCAGGGGCATGTCCAGCACGCAGACGTCGATATTTTTCACCTTTGTCAGCAGCCGCTGGTATTGGGGGCGGTGGAAGTCTTTGCCGGACTGCTTGTCTACAAAAATGCCCTGGGGCGGCGCGCCTGCCTGCTGCAGCGCCGCCAGCTGCCGGGCCTCGTTCTGGTCGCAGCTGGACACCCGGGCATAGCCGTAAACTGCCATAAGCTGTGCCTCCTTTTGCATTCTCTTTGACATATTGTGCCCGCAAATGCCAGAAAAGTGGTGGGAGCCTATGAAAAAAGGTGGTTGATTCCCCTGCCGGAACAGGATATAATAGCGGAAAAGCCCCTATTAAACCAGCAGAAGGAGAATCTCCCATGACAAATGTCAACATTTATCAGGCGGAAAGCCGCCGCTATGAGGCCATGCCCTACCACCCGGTGGGCCGCAGCGGGCTGCGCTTTCCGGCGGTGTCGCTGGGGTTCTGGCACAATTTCGGCAGCCGGGACAGCTACGACAACATGCGGGCCATGGCCCGCACTGCCTTTGACCACGGCATTACCCAGTTTGACCTGGCCAACAACTACGGCCCTGCCTATGGCAGCGCAGAGGAGAGCCTGGGCCGGCTGCTGCGGGACGACTTTATGCCCTACCGGGACGAGCTGGTGATTACCACCAAGGCCGGGTATGACATGTGGGAGGGGCCCTATGGGGACGGCGGCAGCCGGAAGTATCTCATGTCCAGCCTGGACCAGAGCCTGAGGCGCATGGGGCTGGACTATGTGGATATTTTCTACCACCACCGCATGGACCCTGACACCCCCTTGGAGGAGTCGCTGCAGGCTTTGGCGGACATTGTACGCCAGGGCAAGGCTCTGTACGCGGGGGTCTCTAACTATAATGAGGAGTACACCCGCCGGGCCATTGGGTTCTTCCGAGAGCAGCACTGCCCCTTTGTGGTGAACCAGCGGGCCTATTCCATCTTCAACCGGGAGATTGAGCGGGACGGAGTGAAGGAGCTGTGCGCCAGGGAGGGCCTGGGCATCATTGCCTTCAGCCCCCTGGCCCAGGGCCTGCTCACCGACAAATACCTGAAGGGCATTCCCGCTGACAGCCGTATGGGCCGGGACCCCCGGTTCCTGACTGCCTCGGCCCGGACCGAGGAGCGGCTGGGGCAGATCGACGCTTTGAACAGGATTGCCCAGCGCAGAGGACAGACCTTGGCTCAGATGGCCCTCTCCTGGGTGCTGCGGGACGGCAAGGTGTGCTCGGTGCTCATTGGGGCCTCCCGGCCGGAGCAGATTGTGGAGAACATCTCTGCGGCGGCTCGCACCGAGTTCTCTCCGGAGGAGCTGGCGGAAATCGACAAGATTGCAGGGTAAGCCCCGGACCCAGTCCTGAGCAAAGAAAAAGAAGCAGGCACACAGAAGTGTGTCTGCTTCTTTTTTGTGACCGCAGTCAAAAGAGGCGTTCTTCCTTTTTGGGGACCAGGCTGCGCCGCCCAGCTTGAAAATCGGTGGATACCGATTTTTATGTGCGTTTCCTTGAGTCCTCGGTCCAGCGGCCTGTGGGGCAGCGTTGGACCTGCTTGGCCGCTCTCACCTCCACAAAGCAGCCGCACTGGGCGCACATGGCGTTTTGCAGGCTTTCGCAGGCCCGGCACAGGGCCAGGCGGCGGGCGTACTCCTCCGGCGGGGTCTTCTGCTCGCTGGGGATGCTGGCAATGTACTGATAGATGGACCGGAAGTATTCGCCGTCCAGCTCGTGCAGGAGGCAGCGTTTGCAGGCGGGGCGGTTCATCTCAGGGTAAACGCCGCCACCGAGCAGGCGGGCAGTGTAGCCTTGAAACCGTCTTTGGTCAGCGCAGCGGCCAGGGGGCTGGGCTTCACAGCTTCCTCAGAGCCAAAGTCGTTGAACGCGCCGGGCTCGCCGGTGAGCACCCGGCCCTGAATCTGGCTTACCTTGCCCAGGCCCGTGAGGGCGCAGTCCAGCTCTGCGCTGTCTTGAGCGCTCAGGTTTGCCACGGTGACCAGCAGGCCGTTCTGGCTCTCGCTGGCGGAGAGGTGCAGGTTGGGCACCTGGTTCTCCCCCTCGCCGGCAAGCGCTGCCCCGATGTAGCTCTCCAGCTGCTTGGCTCCCTGGTGGCCCTTATACATCTCAAACACATGGTAGGTGGGGGTGAGCAGCATGCTCTTGCCCTCGGTGAGGATGACGGCTTGCAGCACGTTCACCAGCTGGGCAATGTTGGCCATGACTACGGTGTCGCAGTGGTTGTTGAAGATATTCAGATTGATGGCCGCGACTAAAGCGTCCCGCATAGTGTTCTGCTGGTAGAGGAAGCCCGGGTTGGCGCCCGGCTCCACGTCGAACCAAGTGCCCCACTCGTCCACGCACAGGCCCACCTGCCGGTCTCCCTGATACTGCCGGATGATGCGGCTGTGGTTCTCCACCAGTTCCTCCATGTAAAGGGTGTTGGCCAGGGTGGAGTAATACTCGCTGAGAGGGAAGCCGGTGGCCGGGCCCTTGTCGTTCCAGTCAGCGGTGCGGGGGCGGGTGTAGTAGTGCAGGCTTACCGCGTCCACACAGTGCCCGGCCTGCTCCATGACCACCTTGGTCCAGCGGTAGTCCTCTACATTGGCCCCAGAGGCAATCTTATAGATCTGGTGCTGACTGTCGTAGTTGCGCATATATGTTGCGTATTGGCGGCAGAGGTCCGCGTAGAACTCTGGCCGCATATTGCCCCCACAGCCCCAGGCCTCGTTGCCGATGCCCCAATATTTCACGTTCCAGGGGGCGTCCTGGCCGTTGCGGCGGCGTTCCTCCGCCATGGGGGACTGGCCGCCCATGTTGCAGTATTCCACCCAGTCGGAGAACTCCTGCACTGTGCCGCTGCCCACATTGCCGGAGATATAGGGCTCGCATCCCAGCTGGCGGCAGAGCTCCAGAAACTCGTGGGTGCCAAAGCTGTTGTCCTCCGTCACCCCGCCCCAGTTGGTGTTGACAATTTTCTTGCGGCTCTCCTTGGGGCCGATGCCGTCCCGCCAGTGGTAGGTGTCGGCAAAGCAGCCCCCGGGCCAGCGCAGCAGGGGAATGCCCATTTTCTTCAGGGCCTCCACCACGTCGGTGCGCATACCGTTGACATTGGGGATGTCTGAGCCCTCGCCCACATAAATGCCGTTATAGATGCACCGGCCCAGGTGCTCGGAGAAGTGGCCGTAGATATTGGGGTGAATGACGCCTTTGGAGCGGCTTCCGTTGATGATTGCTTTTGCCATATGAATGCCTCCGTAATAGGATTGTTGACGGGTTATAGGAAACGCACTTGAAAATCCATATTTACCGATTTTCAAGCAGGGCTGCGCGGGCACGCCTGTGATTGCGTTAACTATAACAGACTGCTGTGACTACATAGTAACAGATAAGCAGCCTGAAAGCAACCGGAATAGGGAGAATTTCCCGTTATTTTTCCACCCGGCAGAGGCGGAGCCTGATTCCCGGCCTGCCCGGGCACAAGAAAAAAGCGTCGGTCCGGCCGGCTGCCCGGTCAGACCGCTGCTCTCTGTCTTTCCTATTATATATAGTATGTTACTTTTCGTATGCCTTTGCGCTGATCAGGTAGTTCATCAGATGGGCCACGGCCTGGCGCAGGTGGGCAAGGTCTACCCGGCCCTCCTCATAGCCCTTGAGCACCTGGGCGATGACCGGCGGGCCTCCGGGCATGATGACATCGTTGCCAGCCTGCACTGCGTCCGCGCCGTCCACCACCATGTCCATGTCTCCCCAGTCGGTGACCACCACGCCGTCAAAGCCCCACTCCCCCCGGAGAATCTCTGTGCACAGCACATGGTTCCCGGCGGCAAAGGTTCCGTTGAGCTTGTTGAAGGAGGTCATCAGCGTGGTGGGCTTTGCTTTGGTCACCACCTGCTCAAAGGGCCGCAGGTACAGCTCCCGGGCGGCCCGGGCGGTGACAATGGTGTCCACCGCGTCGATGTTCTTCTTGGCGTTGCCCCGGCGGTAGGTCTCCTGCTCGTTCAGGGCAAAATGCTTGGGGCACAGGGTGATGTGGTTGTTCTCCTGGGCTCCCTTGGTAATCTGGACGCCCATCAGCCCGCACAGGCAGGGGTCCTCGGAGAAATACTCAAAGGCCCGGCCCTCAATGGGGTTGCGGATCAGGTTCATGCCAGGGGCCAGCCAGCTGCCCACCCCCATCTGCTCCGCCTCGCAGCCGCAGGCGCTGCCGAACTCATAGGCCAGCTCCGGGCTGAAGGTGCAGGCGATCATCATGCCGGTGGGCCAGGCGGTTTTGCCCACACCGGCAGGGCCGTCCTTATACCAGGTGGAGTAGACGCCGTACTTCTCAATGGCGGGATTGCAATAGCCCATCATGGCGCTGGGATGGGTGTTGCAGGCAATGTCCTTCCCCTCCTCGTCCTGTATGGTGGCGGGCAGCTCCTCATGACCCAGCCCCCCAAAGGGCAGGCCCGGGCCATAGCCATTGCACAGCACGGCCAGCTCCTTCAGGCTCATCTGGTTGACAAAAGCCTCCATGGACACCTTCCCGGCGGCTACGTCCGCCAAAGTGGACTGCGCCGGAGCCACATCATTCTGGTAGGCGGTGTGGCTGGGCCAGTTCACGGCCAGGCAGTCTGCTGTAACCGTCAGCCGGGGCAGGCCGGCAAGACTCTCCGCCGGGCGTTGGGCCTGGGGCGACAGAAACTCCACCTTGCCGCGGTTGACCGGGCTCAGGCCAATGTCTGCCGTGACCTTGCGGGTGACCAGCTGCTCCGGCAGGTCCAGCGCCGCTGCCGGGGCTGTGTTGTGAGAGCCGGTCCCCACCAGCAGGGCGTACTCGCCGGGCTCCAATACATAGCACATGCCGACCTCGTCAAAAGAGGCCAGGTCCTCCAGGCCGCAGCACAGGGCGACCTCGCAGCTCTCCCCAGGCTGAAGCAGAGGCGTTTTGGCAATGGCCTTCAGCTCCTGCCAGGGCTTTTTCAGCCGGCCGGCGGGGGCGTGCACATACAGCTGCACGGCCTCCTTGCCCGGGTATTGGGCGGAGGTGTTCCGCACTGCCACCGGGACTGTCAGCTGTCCCCCTGCAATAGTGGGGCTTCCGGCCTGCCATGTAAAGGAGGCGTAGCTCAGGCCAAAGCCAAAGGGGTACAGCACCGGTTTCTGGAAGCTGTCAAAATACCGGTAGCCCACATAGACGTCCTCCTGGTACACAGTGACCGGGCTGGCCGCAAAGCCCTTGCTGCCGTTCTGCTCCTTGTCCAGTCCATAGCTCTCGTAGGTGAGCAGGGCCTCCGGGTCCTCCCGGGTGCAGGAGAAGTGCCTGGCAGTGGGGTAGTCCTCATAGCGCAGGGCGGCGGTTTGGCTCAGCTTGCCCGAGGGCGCTGCCTTGCCGGTGACCAGGTCCGCCAGGGCTCCGGCGGCCTGTTCCCCTGTGGGGCCCATGAACAGGGCCGCTTTGACCTGGGGGTACTGCTGGGTGCAGCTCAGGTCCACCAGCCCGGCACAGTTGAACACCACGGCCACCTTCTCAAAATGGGCGCAGGCCTGTGAGAGCAGCTCCTGCTCTGAGGGGGTGAGATGATAGTCGTCCTCCACCCGGCGGTCGCACTCCTCGCCGCCGGTGGCCCGGCCAATGACCACCAGGGCGGTGTCTGTGCCCTGGGCCGCGGCCTGCCACAGCCCGCTCTGGGGGATGGGCTCCTCCTGGGCAGCGGTGTAGCGGCCAAACAGTTCGTAAATCATGCCGCTGGCCACCAGGCCCTCAAACTGCTTGCGCCAGTCGCCGCCCTCCTGCTGCTTCTTTTCAGCCTCCTGACGGCGCTGTTGGGCAAGCTCCTGGTAGAAGCCGTCCAGGCCGGGCTCAAGGGTAAGGCCGGCCTTTGCCAGCTCCTCCCTGATTTGCAGGGAGCCCTCGCTGTGGGAGGCCCCGGAGCCCGCCCCGCCGATGATGGTCTCCAGCTGGGTCTGGCCCAGCAGGGCAATGGTTTTTCCGGCAGGCAGCGGGAGAAGCTGGTCCTCGTTTTTCAGCAGGACCATGGCCTCTACAGCCAGCTGCCGGGCCAGGGCCAGGCGGGGGGCCTGGTCCGCATAGGTTTTGTTCATGGTATACGCTCCCTTCTTGCTGATCTGATGCTGTCATTATAGCAGAGTCTGAACGCCCGCGCAAGCCCGCGACTTGGGCCGTATGCTTTTCGACTGCAAGGGGAAAGGCGTAAAATTTCTAAGGCTTGCGTTGAAACAGGGCCCGTATTTTGCCGAAAAGGCCCTTTGCCCTCCCCTCATTGGAGTGGGCCGCATAGAACTGTTCCTCGCTTTTCTTCCCGCCCGTCACCATGATCTGGGTGTCTACACTGACGCCCGAGGGGCCGCTGGGCTGGGAGCTGTTCATGGCGATGAAGGGGTCTTTTTTGGGCTGGCTGTTCTTCATGGGGCTTCCTCTCCTTTCTGCCGGGAAAACATGCTTTTGTTTGACGGAGGACCTTGCCTGCGGGGTGGACCGGCTCTGTTTTTCTCTGGCGGGCTCAGGCCTCCGCCTTGAACTGGATGTTGGTTTTGTAGATGCTCTCGCCGAACACGGTGAAGTTCAGCAGGCCCGGGGTGATGCCCTTTGGCGCGCCCAGAATGCGGATGCGGGCAAAGCTGGCCACCACAGTGTCAATGGGGTGATAGGCCACGGACAGGTCGGTCTCGTTGTGCGAGAGGTCTGCTGCAACGGTCCAGCTCTTTCCGTCCAGAGAGGTCTCGATCACATACTGGTAAGCGCCGCCCAGTACCCCGGCGTTCAGGTCCATGCCAATGTCCTTCCACATCACCCGGAAGGCCGGCACATGGTAGCGTCCGCCCAGGCACACGGCCAGGCTGGGCTCCTTGTCCTCCGGCGCGGGCTGCCACCAGGTGTGCAGGGCCTCGTCCAGGGCGTACATGGGGTAGTGGCCGTCCGCCCAAGAGGAGGCCTGGGTGGTCTTGAACACTGTCACAGGCACCAGCTCTGTGGCGTTGCCCAGCTCGGGGCGCTCCATTACCCCGGGCCGCCACTGGGGCACGTCGATGCCTGTGAGGGCGAACAGGTTGCCCTCCTCGTCAAAGCCCGCCGGGTCCATGCCGATGCGCCGCTCCATGGTGGCGTCCACGCACAGGGGGATGGTGTAGAAAATCCACAGGCTGTCATTGGGCCCCTTGACAAAGGAACCGTGGCCGCCGCCCTTGCACAGGCCCTTGTCCCGGTTGCGGGAGACAGGGTTTTTGGCCTGGGGGCGGAAGTCGCCCAGGGGGGAGTCAGCCACATAGGCGCCCATGGCATAGGTGTAGAACTCTGTGCCCGCGCAGGAGTACACCAGATAGTACCGCTCCCCGTGCTTCACCATCCAGCTGCCCTCGATAAAGCCCAGGCCCCAGTTCTCGTTGTTGCCGCCGTACCGCTCCCAGTAATTCTCTTTCACAAAGGGAATGAGCACCTTGGGGCTGGTGAGCAGATGGTTGGGCCGCTCCGGGTCCAGCTCGGCCCCCAGAATGGCGGGCCCCAGACCAAAGTACAGGTACAGCCGGTCATCGTCGTCCCGGAACAGCATCACGTCCCCTGCCACAAACTCCCGGCCGTCGGGCAGGGTCCAGTCCCCCACCTGGGTCCAGGGGCCCACAGGGTTGTCGGACACAAACAGCGGGGTGTTGTTGGCCGCGCCGTAGTATTTGCCGTGATACGCCTCCACCGTGGGGGCCATGGGGGCGGAGATGGGCATCCAGCTGTCCTCATGGCGGACGGTCCAGTCCGCCAGATTTTCGCTCTCATACACTGCGCCGGAGGTGATGTAGAGATACCATTTGCCGTCAAAATAGTAGGCGGAGGGGTCAGCGGTAGCCCGCACGTCGTTCTGGGCGGCTTTGCCGTAGGCAAAGTTCAGCACATCCCCCAAGCCCTTCATGGGGACGGGATGGCCGTCCTCCTCCATCAGCGTGTCCATGCTCACCAGGGGCTTGCCGCCCCGGCCCCAGGCATAGGAGGCGTCCATACGGCGCATGGCAGCCTGGCCGTCCTCGTCAGGCTGAATCCGGCTGCCTCTTGCGGGCAGGACAGGATAGTCGGGCAGAACGATGGGATTGATAAAGGTCTTGCGGATATCGATTTTCATAAGGAGGCTCCTTTCAGTTTCGGTTGACCCGGGGAATGCCCGCCGGGGCGCGGCGGGTGCCTGGAAACAGCCGGAGATATGCCGATTCCCCTGCCGGATGGTCAGGGGAATCGAACGGAATGAATAAATGAACGAACAGGCTTAGCCCTTCACCGCGCCAATCATGACGCCCTTGGTGAAATACTTCTGAATGAAGGGGTAGAAGCACATGATGGGCAGGGTGCTTACCACAATGGTGCAGTATTTCACCAGCTTGCGTTCCAGCTGGGCGTTTTTCACCGCGTCGGCGCTGCTGGTCATGACCTGGGTGTCGTTGAGCAGCAGAATTTCACGCAGGATCAGCTGCAGGGGGAACTTGCCCCGGTCCTTCAGGTAGATCATGGCCGGGAACCAGGAATTCCAGATGCCCACTGCGTAGTACAGCAGAATCACCGCGATGGAGGCCTTGCTAAGAGGCACAATAATGCGGAACATGATGGTCCACTCGTTGGCGCCGTCCAGCTTGGCCGACTCCTCCAAGGACTCGGGCACCTCCATGAAGGCTGTGCGCAGAATGATCAGGTTGAACACTGAGATGGCCCCGGGGATGATGACCGCCCAGCGGCTGTCATACAGCCCCAGGTTGCGCACCACCATGTAGGTGGGCACCATGCCGCCGTTGAACAGCATGGTAAAGGAGATAATAAGCATGAAAACATTGCGGAACTTGAAGCTTTTGCGGGACAGGCAGTAAGCGCCGATAATGGTAAGGATCATGCTGATGGTGGTGCCCACAATCACATAAAAGGCGGTGTTGGCGTAGCCTGTCAGAATATTGGGGCTGCTGAGCACAATGCCGTAGCCGCCGGTGGTAGGCTTGCCCAAGGGGGCCCACACAAGCCC
>NZ_JBQISV010000073.1:0-10851 GCF_056800975.1 Acutalibacter sp. | reverse complement strand
GTCGATCACCGCCTTTTCAGCCTCTGTCATTCTGCCACAAATGAACCGCCAGCCAATGTGTATTTGGGTGGTGAAACCACCCTTTACACAATACATCTCAATAGGATTTGCACCTGGATTTTCGAGCAAATTCTGCTGTTTGCAACACAGTCAACAGTGAAATTTGCCAAAAAGGCAGGCGCAAACTCCTATTGAACCAAGTTCTTATACTGTGGCGGCGCTAAGAGCCTCCTCCAACGCCTCAGCCAGCTGGGCCGGGCAGGACGTCTTCTTCATGCCGCATTTAATGCCCTTGCAGCGTTTGATATACTCCTGCACGGTCATGCCCTGGGCCAGCGCGGCCACCCCCTGGGTGTTGCCGCTGCAGCCGCCGGTAAAGGTCACCGACTGGATGGTGTCCCCGTCCAGCACAATGTCAATGGCTCTGCTGCACACGCCCTGGGGTTTGTAGTGTATCTCCATGAGAATGCCTCCTTTGCTGTTGACTGCCTTTTACTTTAACAGATTTTCCCCGGTCTGTCAAGTGGAGCCTGGGGACAGGAGAATCCTCCCGCCTACTCCCCTTCCTCCTCTGCCAGCAGCTTCTCAGGGGTAAAGCTCCGGCTGGCCATATTGAACAGCACCACATCCGCTGCTGCCAGCACGGCCGCCGCAATCAGCAGCGCCACCATGTTCAGCCGGAAAATCCCTGTCAGCTGGGCCAGGTACAGCGCGGCCACCGGCAGAATCAGGTAGCCCATGGTCTGCAGCGATTCCCCGGTGCTGTGCACCCGTGTGACAGTCAACGCCACAAACACCACAGAAAACAGCGACAACGCCGGCATCAGCAGCACCAGTAAAATCAACCAGTCAAAGTTGAAAAACAAGGGCACTCCGGCAAACACCTCTGCAATCACCGTGGTGATTCCATATGCCACAAAGGCCAAGGCCGATATCACCACCGACAGCAGAGTGCAATTGGTCACCTTTGCGTGAAACACTGCTTTCACGTCCATGGAGGTGAGCAGCAGGGTCTCCAGGGTGCCGCTCTCCCGCTCGGTGACAAAGGCGTAGCTGGCTGAGGCCGCTGCTGTGAGAATGGGCACACACAAAAACAGCAGCGGACACAGCAGCTCGGTAAATGCCGCCAGCCAGCTCTGGCGGTAGTCCAGCTCTGCCGCGTACTCGGGCAGCAGCGCCAGCAGGGCCTGGGGCAGGCGGGCCCCCTCCTCCACCGGCAGCAGGGAGATGGCCGCAAAGTACACCGCCGGCAAAACCACCGCCAGGGCGATGGGCAGCAGAACCAACAGCGCCCGCTGGCTGTTCCGGGCCCAGATGGTTCCCAGGTCCTTGCGCACCAGCAGCAGCTCGGTGGAGGACAGGCCCTTAGCCCGCCCCTCCTTCGTTGCCCGGGACTGCCGCCGGGGCCTCTCCTCCTGATTCTGTCCGTGCCGTCTCTCCATGGAATACCGCCTCCCTCCGCCGTCCGCCGGCAAGATACGCGTCATAAATTTCTTCCAGGCCGGGCCGGATGACCCGGGCCTCATAGAGGCTCCTGCCCTGCTCCACCACTTTGGCAATCAGCCCGGGCATTTCGTCCTCCGACTGGATTTCCCGCTGCCACAGCCCATCCTCCAGCCGGAAGCCCTCGGGCCCGCTCTGGCCCCCGGCCAGCCGCAGAGCCGCCCGCAGCCGCACGCCGCCCCCCACCCGCAGGGGCTCCATGCCACCCCGGGCCAGCAGAACGCCCCGGTCCAGCAGGGCAAAGCTGTTGCAGACATGCTGGGCGTAGTTCATGTGTTGGGTGCAGAACAGCAGGCTCACCCCCTCCTCCTGCAGCACATAGCGCAGCAGCTCCTGCACCAGACCGGCGGTCTCCCGGTCCATGCCAGCTCCCTGCTCGTCCAGCACCAGCACCCGGGGCCGGTGCAGCAGGGCCCGGCACAGCCCGGCCCGGGTCAGGTCGCCGGTAGGCAGTTCCTGGGGACGCTTCTCCCGGTCGTCCCACAGGTTCAGCCTGCGCAGCAGAAAGGACGCCCGCTCCACTCCCTGGTCCTTGGGGACATGGTGGGCCCCGGCGAAAAACCGCAGGTTGTCCCACAGGCTCATGCTGTCGTAAAGCCTGGCGCTCTCCAACACCACGCCCATCATCCCGTGCAGCCGGGCAGACTCGTGGGAGGGCGACAGCCCCAGCACACTGCACGCGCCGGAGCTGGGCCGTCCCAGTCCGGCCATTAGCCGGGCCAGGGTGGTCTTTCCCGCCCCCTCCCGGCCCACGCAGGCCATCGAGCCCCCCTCCGGCACCTGGAAGCTCACCCCCTGCAGGACTGTTTTGCCGCCCAGAATTTTTGTCAGCTCATAGGCCGCGACCGCGTCCACAGCCCCGCCTCCTTTCTTAAAAAAGCCCGTCCCGGCTATCTTCTTACGTCCGAGGTCCCATGCTCCCGCAGATAGGTGGCCTCCAGGTCTGAGAGATGAAGCTTCACCGCCAGCGGATACTTGTCGTAGGCCTGGCTGATGGCAAAGCTGCCGCCCTTGGCCGCCTCGTCAAAGCCGCCCATATGCCAGCGGATGGCCACTGCCTCGGCGGGCTTCAGCCGCATGAACCGCTCGATCAGGTACACCGATTTTTCTCCGTGACCGTAGGGGAAGGCGTCCTCAATCATATAGTAGGGCTTCTTCTCCCACTGGCCGGTCTCCTCGTTTTTTACATTGCGGGTGGAGGTTTTGTAAAACTGGGCCTTGCACACATCGTGGAGCAGGCCGCATAGGGCAAAGCTCTCCTCGCTGTCGCCTTCGCCAAAAAAGTGCTCCCGCATCACCTGATACACATTGACGCTGTGCATCAGCAGCCCTCCCTCGCAGGCGCAGTGGAACTTGGTGCTGGCCGGGGCGGTAAAAAAGTCCGTGCCCTGCAGCCAGGCCAGAAACTGCTCGCAGCCCGGACGGGCCACATACTTTTCCAGGGTGCCCACAAAAACCTCCCGATAGGCGTCCAGCAAATTCTCCAAAACATTCCCTCCCATTCCAGACCCCACGGGCTGTCTGTGTCACACGCCGCGAAAGCCTTTTCCTATAATCTCACTGGTATTAGTGATGAACATAAAGCACTTTGGGTCCAGCTGCTTGCACTTCTGGCGCAGGTGCACGGCCTCTCCCCGGCGGCAGGCGATCAGCACCACCTTGCAGCCCAGATGGGAGTAGGCCCCCACCGCGTCGATCACCGTAGAGCTGCGGTTCAGCTGGGTAATAATATAGTCGCATATCTCCTGGGGCTTGCTGGTGACAATGGCGAAAAACTTGCACAGATTGATGTTCTCAATCACCGAGTCCACCAGAAAAGCCTTCATAAACAGGCCCAGCAGAGAGAACAGCCCGGTCCGCATTCCAAAAATCCAGCAGGAGGACAGGGCAATCAGGCTGTCGCTGACAAAAAGAGCCTTGCCGATATCGTCCAGACCCGTATATTTTTTCAGTATCATGGCCACAATGTCCGTGCCGCCGCTGGACGCGTTGCAGTTGAACAGCAGCGCCGAGCCCACTGCGGGCAGCATCATGGCAAAGCACAGCTCCAACAGGGGCTGGTCGGTAAAGGGGGCCTTCATGGGGCAGAGCTTCTCCAACACCCAGGTCTCCAGCGAGAACACCAGGCTGCAATAGGCTGTCCAAAAGCCAAAGCCCCGGCCCAAAAACACAAAGCCCACCACCAGCAGGACCATGTTGATTATCCACATCATGGTGGCCGGCGAGAGCCACTCCGCCGGAATCAGCTTGCCGAAAATAATGGCCAGGCCGCTGACGCCGCCGGTAGAGAAGTTGTTGGGGAACTTGAAAAAGTAGACCCCCAGCGACAGCAGTAGCACACCCCCGTTGATGAGCAGAAAATTCAGTACCTTTTCCCGGCTGAACAGCTGCCGGGGATGCTTGAGACTTTCCTCGTCCATTCCTCGATCCCTCCAGAATAATTTTGATCACCTATGCATTCTAGCACTGTTTTTGCCATTTTACAACCCGTTTTCACAAAATTTAAGGAATACGGAAGACCCTCCCCGGCGGGGGCGTCTTCCGTATTCCCATCCATGGCCAGGGGCTGCTTTCCGCCCCTGAACCTTATCCGATCAGTCCCTGCAAAAACTTCACCGCAGTAACAATGTCGCCTGCCGGGTCGTCGCCCACCTCACGCTCAATGGTGAGGAAGCCCTTGTAGCCAATGTCCTCCAAGGCTTTCAGATAGTTGGCAAAATCCACGTCTCCCTCGCCCAGAGGCAGCTCAATGAAGGAGCTGCTGCCCAGCATATCCTTCTCCTTCAGGCCGTACACAATCTCCGGCTCCACATACCGCAGCCGGCGGCCGTCCTTGGCGTGGGTGTGGACAATATAGTCCTTCAGAGTGTGCACTGCCTGCACCGGGTCGTCGCCGGTAACCATGACAAAGTTGGCCGGGTCCAGGTTCACCGCCACGCCGGTGGAATGCAGCCCGTCCAGAAAGCCCTTCAGGGTGACAGCGGTCTCGGGGCCGGTCTCAATGGCGAAATGAGCGTGCAGCTCATCCGCATAGCCTGCAAGCTGGCCGCAGGCTTCCTGCATCACCCCATAGCGGGGGTGGGACTTGTCCTCTGGCACCACGCCGATGTGGGTGGTCACCACATCGGTCTCCAAATCCTTGGCCATGTCCAGAATGCGTTTGCTGCGCTCAACCATCCCGGGGTTCTTGTCCGGGTCGTCAAACCTGCCAATGTCCCCGCACAGGGCGGAAACAATCAGCCCCCGGTCCTTCACAGCCTTCAGCAGCTCCCGGCGCTTTTCAGCGGTCATATTCTCCGGGGTCAGGTCCCCGTCTGTCACCCGAATCTGCACTCCGGCGAGCCCCAGCTCCTTGGCCTTGTCCAGGGCCTTTATGGTGTCCATCTGGAAGGATTCCAGCAATACGCCGATGGGAAAGGAATACATAATCTTGCTCCTTTTCTATATGATATAGTTATTCGCCCAGCGCGATCTCCCGGTGGGCTTCAGCCGAGTCGTAAATGGCCTGCATCATCTCAGCGGTGATGATCACCGTGTCGATATGGGAGGCCAGCTTCTTGCCGGTCTTGACGCAGTCCACAAAGGCGTCGATCTCGTTCTGGAAGTGGTCCCGCATTTTGAACTGGGGGGTATACTCCACCAGGGCCCCGTTCTCCGCAGTGTAATAGGTGAAGTCGCTGCCATAGTGCAGCCGGATGCCCCCCTTGTCCCCCATGAAGTCGATATAGGTCTCGCTCTCGCCGATATTCTGGGCCCAAGCGCCGTTCAGGGTGATCACCGGCCCCTCAGTGCGGATCATGCCCGTAACCGAGTCGTCCACATCGTACACGCCGCTCTCCTTATTGCTGCTGGCCTCGGCCCACATGTCCACATAGGTGTAGTTCTTCATGTCCCGCCCCAGCTTGCAGAAGGTCTCGCCAGTGACGGTTTTCACCTTGGGGTCGCCGCAGCAGTACATGACAATGTCCAGGTAGTGCACACCCCAGTCGATAAGCGCGCCGCCCCCGGCAATGGCCTTGGTGGTAAAGGCCCCGCCCAGCCCGGGGATGGACCGGTGGGCCCGGAAGCTGGCGTACACATGGTGAATGTCTCCCAGCTTGCCCTCGTCAATATACTGCTTGATACGGTTGACGCTGTCGTTAAAACGGTTGACCACGCCAATGTTCAGCACCTTGCCGGTCTCATGCTGGACCCTCTGCATCTCCTGGGCCTCGGCAAAGGTGCGGGCGGCGGGCTTTTCGCACAGCACATGCTTGCCGGCGCGCAGGGCGTCAATGGCGATCTGCGCATGGACATTGTTGGGGGTGCACACAGACACCGCCTCGATCTCGGGGTCGTTCAGAGCCACATGGTAGTCCTCAATGGGGGTGCCGCAGCCATATTTGTTGACAGCAGTAACCGCCCGCTCGGGGATGATGTCGCAGAAATACTTGATCTCCGCCTCGGGATTGTTCATATAGGACGGGATATGGGCCGTGTTGGCAATGGTGCCGCAGCCAATAACAGCAACCTTCATAAGAGAGCACGCTCCTTTTTCTGGGTGTTCCACCCGGGTTTACCGTGATTATACCCCATACGCCCCCAAAAAGCAAACCCCTTTTGAGAAAATTCCCTCTGGAACAGGTCCAGAAGAAAATTAGCTAAGTCCACAGTAAATTGTGCCCACACCGTCTCTCAGACCCGCCGCTTTTCGGTGCGCTCACAAAGCCTTACCCGCAGCACGGCCACGGTTCTGGCCTGGCGCAGGGTCAAAGTCCTTCCCCGTCAGGTGTCGGAGGACAGCCGCCAGACCCCAGACCTTTTCCTCATGGGCCTCCCACAGCTCGACCCTATGATGCCGCAACGGCCAAAAGAGCCCCTTCCAGGGAAGGAGCTCTTTCATTCTATCAGGCTGTGCAGGCAGGGCCCGGTCTCTTAAGCTTTCTTCTTCCTTACCGGAATCAGCAGGTCCAGCTGGGTTACCTCCGGCTCCCCCTCTGCCGTCTCCTGAATGTGGTCGTAAAAGTTCAGATGCTCCTCCAGACAGCCGTACATATCCTCCGGCGTGCCAGAGCCGTTGATTTCATACTCTTCACTCTCATACGCCCAGCCAAACAGCCACTGCCACTCGTGGAAGTTGCCCATCTGGATGCAGTGGGCCGCGTAGGTGCCCCCGGGGAAGCGTTTTTTCTCCAAGGGCGCGGGCACCTCCATGTCGTCCGGTATGGTCACCCAGAACTCATACCCATACTCGCCCCCCTCTGGCGGCGGGTTGGGGTGGTTAAAGCCGTACTGCCGCAGGCTGGCCCCGGTCCCCCACAGCTTCCTTTCCCGGGCAAAGTCCGCAATCATCTTCCCGGCGTGGTTCTCCGGCTCTGGGCCAATGTAATGGGCGGCGGCTACAGTAGCGGCGGGCAGGTGTACAATGCGCACATCCTTCAGCTTGGCGGCGTTTTCCTCCGCGCGGTTCAGGTCTTTCATGGTCTTTTGCTCCTTCTTCTTTTTTATTGGCTGACTGGGGAGAGACGTTTCCGCCGCCAGCCCTGCCAGGCCTGTCAGCCCAGCCAGCTGGGCGTCGTCCAGCAGCACCCGTTCCGCCGGAAGCCAATACTGGGTCTTCAGCGCGGCCAGCAGCTCGCTCAGAATAGCCCGTATGGTGTCCAGGGCCTCCTGCTCCGCGTCCACGCCGGCGATTTTCTTCTGAAAAACCCCGATCGCCGCCTGGGCGCTGGGGTCCTCCAAAATCAGCCGGATGTCCCCCAGAGACAGGCGCAGCTTGCGCAAAAGCACAATCTGCCGCAGCCGGGCCAAAGCCTCCTGGTCGTAGAGCCGGTATGCGTAGCCCTCCCGGCGGCGGCTCTGCACCAGGCCCAGCTCCTCATAATACCGGAGCATCCGGGTGGACAGCCCCAACGCCTGAGACACCTGGGTTATGGTGGCAAGGTCTTGGTCCATGTTGATCTCTCCTCTCTGTCCCCAGTATAAGGTGCGACACGGTGTTCAAGTCAAGAGCCAGACAGAATTTTTTTCAAAAATCACTTATCAAATTATATTGCGACAGGATAGCGGTTTTAATCCGTCCGCTCCCCCTCGTTCCCCCAGCGTTCGCAGAAGCGGCCGGCAAAGGCCGGAGGCTCCCCGTTGGCGTAAAGGTGGGACAGGTCCCCAAAGGAGGTCATGCGGAAATAAGCCGTGCCCTCCCGGCGCTCCTCAGTCACCACCGTGGTCACCGAGGTGGGGGCCGCCATGGTTCCATGCCACAGCAGCATGGGAGAAATATTCAGCAGATGGCTGAGCAGCACGCACTCCACCCCAAAGTGGCAGAAGAACACAATGGTGTCGTTATTGCCCTCCACTGCCTGATACAGGCTCCCGTTCCTGCGGTAGCCGTGGGATTCCAGCAGCTTGTCCAGCTCGCCCGCTACCCAGGCGTACTCCTTGGCCACATTGCCCGCAGCCATCACCTGAGGCTGCAGCCAGGCGTCCCGGCGGTAAAATCGCTCCTCGGGGGTCCAGTCCTGGGGCAGCCAGTCCCAGCAGATGTACTCCTCCCCCTTGTCCGGGCGGACGACAATACCCCTGAACTCCCGCAGCCAGGGGCATTCCTGGGCAGAGCGGCCCAGTCTTTCCAGGGTCAGGCTGGCTGTGTCCCGGGCGCGGCCCAGGGGCGAGCAGTAATAGGCCTTGGCCGGGGACTGGGCCAGACGCTGGGCAAGGAACTCCGCCTCGCGCCAGCCCTTGGGGGTGAGGGAGTCGATGGAGTAATCCGGGTCTCCGTGGCGGACGATGAGTATTTTCATAAGAGGCACCTCTCTATTCAGTATATCACTGATTATACTCCAGGCAGGGGGAGAAATCAACCTGCGAAGGCCGGCAAAAACACGCGGCAGGACTGCCCCCGGCCCAGCGAGCGCAGACGCGCTGGGCTTGCGCGGCTGCGGGGCTTGCGGAGCAAGGCGGCGAGCGGCCTGTCAGAGCCAGCTGCCCGGCCCTGGAAGCGAAAGGAATTTGTAAGCATTATTTCGCCAATATACATTGACAGACGAGGTATCTTGCGATATAATAAACCTCAGAAAGGAGGATGCCCAATGTCCATTGCGTCAGACATGATACGGGGACACACCGACACCATTATCCTGGCACAGCTGCTGCGGGGCGACAGCTACGGCTATCAGATCAACCGGGCCATTCAGGAGAAGACCGGCGGGCAGTTTGAGCTGAAGGAGGCCACCCTGTACACCGCCTTCCGCCGGTTGGAGCAGCTGGGCTGCATCACCTCCTATTGGGGGGACGAGACCACTGGCGCCCGCCGCCGGTACTACTCGGTTACCCCGGCAGGGGTAGAGCTGTACCACCGCATGGCCGAAGAGTGGGAGCAGGCCAAGGCTCTGATTCAAACGCTGATCACACCTTAGGGTCTGCCTGAAAAGAGAGAAAATCACAGACAGACGGCGTTTCCCGCTTTTCAAACAGGCCCTGACAGGCCGGAAACCGGCCGCATATTCTTAAAAGGAGTAAAAGGAGACGAGAGCATGGAGTACAAGATCCGCGAATACCTGGACCAGCTTTTTGAGAACGCCCCCCGCACCCAGCGGGCCTATGAGCTGAAAATCGAGCTGACCCAGAACCTGATCGAAAAATATTACGCTTTGGTAGGCGAGGGCAAAGAGCCCGAAGACGCTTTCAACCTGACCGTGATGAGCATTGGCGACGTGCGGGAGCTGTTCGCCCAGCTGGAAGACGACGAAAACGGCCAGCCTGTGCCCCAGCCGGTGTATTACCCCCAGGAGCAGCCTGACCACAAGCGTGCCCTGCTGCGGGCATTGACCGTGATGCTGTTCATCCTCAGCCTTGTCCCGCCCATTGCGGTCAACGCACTTTTCGACGACGGCTTCAGCTGGGTGGGGGCAATCGGGATGTTCGGCATGTGGGCCCTGGCTGTGGGGCTGCTGGTCTATGACAAGCTCACCCACCCCAAAAGCCCACAGCCCATTCCAGGCTCTGTGGTAGAGGACTTTCGTCAGTGGCAGACCCGGAAGGTCAAGAAAAAGCACTGGATTGCGGCCTTTAACGGGGCGTTCTGGCCTATGGTGCTGGCGGTCTACTTTCTGCTGAGCTTCAGCACAGGCAAGTGGTACATTACCTGGGTCATCTTTCTCATTGCCCCTGCTGTGGACGTGGTGGTCAACACCCTGCTGGGCGCGCTGATGGACCAGAATAAACTGCAATAGGGGGCTGCTGGGATGAAGCTGAAAAAGTCACAGATATTTATGATCATCACCTTCGGGGCCGCCGCCCTGCTGCTGACCATGGTGCTGGCGGCAGGCCTCTCCTCCGACCGCTTTGGATTTGGAGAAAAGGAGACCGGCCCCCGCACCCATGCCAACACCCATGACGTGGACCCGGTGGAGGCCGAGGTCACCGCCCTGGAAATCAAATGGCTGGACGGCCCGGTGACAGTAGGAGCCAGCCCGGACGGAATGATCCACATTACAGAGCGCAGCCACCGCCAGCTGAAGGAGGACCAGCAGATGGAGGTGACCGTCAAGTCCGGCGCCCTGTCTGTGCGCTGGGACAGTCAGTGGTTCCGGCGGTGGGTGAATATCGGCTGGTTCGGGATGCTGGACAAGGAGCTGGAGGTGCTGCTGCCCCCCTCCCTGGCCCAGGAGCTCACCAGCCTGAAGGTAGAGAACACCTCTGACAGCCTGACCGTTGCCGGGTGCCATGCCAGTGAGCTGGCCTTCTCCAATGTCAGCGGCGCCATTCAGGTGTCCGGCTGCGCGGCGGAGGAGCAGCTGAACGCCAGCACGGTCTCTGGGGACATCATACTCACCGGCACCACCTGCGACGAGGCCATGCAGCTCAACACCACCAGCGGCAGTGTGTCTGTGGAGGACGGATTCAGTCAGGAGCTGTCCATCAGCACTGTTTCCGGCGGGTGCCGGTATCACGGGTCCGCAAGCGCGCTGTTCCTGCACACTGTCTCCGGCAGCATGCAGGCAGAGTTGAACAACAGCCCCGATGAGGCCGGCATGGAGGCGGTTTCCGGCTCGCTGCGGCTGGCTCTGCCAGAGGAGACCGGGTTCACCGCAGAATTCAGCTCCGTTTCCGGGGCTTTCCGGACAGACTTTCCTGTGGAGTCCGCCAGCGGAAAGTCTGGCAAGGCCCGGTGCGGCACCGGGGCCGCAGCCATCCGGATGAGCACCACCTCTGGGGACATGTCCATTGAAAAGCTGTCGTGACCTTAGAGCTTGTACCGACAGAATATCGCATCAGTCTTACCGGCAAATACCGCCGTTGACATGGCTGCAAAGCCTGGTGGAGTGGCGAGACTATGAACAGGGCCTTGTTTTAAAACCGGAAACTGCT
>NZ_JBQISV010000072.1:0-11035 GCF_056800975.1 Acutalibacter sp. | reverse complement strand
AAATCCTCGTAATACGCAAGTATTACTTGCGGTTTTCTCCTTGAAATCGCCTCCTTTGGACCAAAAATCCGGCATTTCCTCTATTTTCAAACAAGCCCTAGTCTATTTATATCGTGTTTCCCGTGTTCGTCAGAACATATTATACCACAAAGCGGCGGGGTTGAAAAGTCTTTTGTTGACAGGGGGAGGCTTGGGGCTTTATGGACAGACCAGACAGCAGTTTTGGGGCGGAGCACTGCTTTGGGCTGGGGCTCTGCCCGTTTGTTATGGGGGCGGCTGGCCTGGGGAGGAGCCCGGTTTTTCTGCGCCAGCCGCTTTGCGGTAGGCCAGGGGCGTCATCTGGTACTTCTTTCGGAAGGCCCGGGTGAAATAGGAGTGGTTGTGAAAGCCGCAGTTCTCAGCCACGTCGACCACCCGGTAGGCGGTTCCGGCCAGCTGTCCGGCTGCCAGCTCCAGGCGGTAGTCGATCAGGTAGGCGTGGAAGCTCTTGCCGGTAAAGTCTTTGAACAGCTTCATGAAGTAGCTCTCGGAAAAGCCGCAGCGGCCGCCTCCTGTACGGTGGTGTGCTGGTCGTAGTGGCTTTGAACATAGTAGAGGGCTTTTTTCAGGCGGCTGTAGGCAAGGAGGCTGCGGCTGTCCTCCTGGACGGGGGAGCTGTGCTGGGTCATGGCGTGGAGAATGAGGAACAGCCCTGACTTGACCATCAGCTCGCAGCTTGTGCTGCTCTCCTCCCGGTGGGCGATCAGGGACCGGATGCAGGGCGCGACGGCCTGGCAGAAGGGGGAGCCGGCCGGGTGAAGGCTTTTCATGGTCCGCTGGCCGGTGACAAAGGGGAGGGCGTATTTCTCGTAGCAGGGCTCGCCCTGTGGGCCCATAAGGAGGGAGGGGGCGAAAATGATGTTGAAATAGGACCCCCTTGCCGGGCCGGCCTGCTGGATGGAGTGGACCGCCTGAGGCAGGACCACCAGCAGGTCCCCGGCATGGAGAGCATAGGTCTGGCCCCATACAGAGGCCTGAACGCTTCCGCTGTCGCAGTAGATCAGCTCAAAGCTTTCGTGCCAGTGCAGGGGAAAGGAGGGCATCCATTCGGGAATGCGGCCGTGGTAGACGCTGTAGGGGAAGGCGGGGCTTCCGTGTATTTTGGTTTCGTGCAGGTTGGTGTGGTCCATAGACAGCCCTCTCGAAAAATAGGATTGTGTTAAAATGACAGGAAGATACTGCAAGAATTATACCGCCGGAGGGAGTAAAATGCAAGAGGAGCCTGCTTTGGGCTTTGGGCCTGGGGTTGGGCGGAGCATAAAAAGCAAAGGAGCGGAAAATATGGAGTTTGCGGCGATCAGACATTTTGAAGACAAGCGCTACTGCTATGCCCTGGAAAAGGGCCGCTTTCTTATCCGGCTGGAAACAAAGCGGGGGGACTTGGCCAGGGCGCGCCTACATACCCAGGAGAAATACCTGCCTGCCAGCCTTACCAAACAGACCCATGAGATGACCCTGGCCTGCACAGACCGGTACAGAGACTATTATGAGGCGGTTGTAGACATTGACGTGGTTTGTCTGCGGTACTTTTTTGAGATGGAGGACGCTGAGGGCCAGACGCTGTATTTTGGCGGCCACGGCTTTTATAGCCAGCCCATTCAGGATGCGGGGCTGATGTTCGACTGCCCTCAGCCGCTGCGGGAGGAGGAGCGGTTTCTTTTGCCCGGCTGGGCCAGAAACAAGGTGGTCTATCAGATTTTTCCCTCCCGGTTCGCCACAGACAAGGAGGTCTCCGACGGGGTCTGGTATCAGGCCCCTATTGGCCATGCCGCCAGCCTGCAGGGCTCTCTGCGGGGCGTGATTCAGCGGCTGGACTATCTGCGGGAGCTGGGGGTGGACATTCTGTATATGACGCCGGTGTTCCAGTCCAAGTCCAGCCACAAATATGATATTGACGACTATTATACCATCGATCCCTCCTTTGGCACAAAGGAGGACCTGAAGGAGCTGGTCCGCGGGGCCCACGACCGGGGAATGTATGTGGTGCTGGACGGGGTGTTCAATCACAGCTCCACAGACTTTTTCGCCTTTCGGGACCTGAAGGAGAAGGGAAGCCAGTCGGAATACCGGAGCTGGTACTATGCCGGCCATTTCCCTCTCACTGCTAAGCAAGGAGAAAAGCCCAGCTACAAAACCTTCGGCTATGCGGGGGGAATGCCAAAGCTGAACCTGCAGAACCAGGCGACGGCGGATTTTGTGATTGATGTGTCGGCCTACTGGATCAGGGAGTGCGACATTGACGGCTGGCGGCTGGATGTGGCGGACGAGATCAGCCACAGCTTCTGGAAGCGGTTCCGGCGGGAGATCAAGGCGGTGAAGCCGGAGGCTCTCATTGTGGGGGAGATTTGGCACTTTGCAGGAGATTTTCTCGAAGGGGACGAGTGGGACAGTGTGATGAACTACCCCTTCCGGGACGGGGTACGGGAGCTGATTGCCGGGGAGGACGGACGGCCCTCGGCGTTTTTGGAGGAGCTGGGATTTCTTCGGGGAAACCTGCACCGGGAGCTGGAAGGGTATCTGTGGAACTTTATCGACACTCATGACACGGCGAGATTTTTCCACACCGTGGGGCAGGACCCGAGGAAGCAGCGTCTGGCCGCGGCCCTTCAGCTGCTTTTGCCGGGAATGCCCATGATCTACTACGGCGACGAGGTGGGAATGGACGGGGGCGATGACCCGGACTGCCGCCGGGGTATGTTGTGGGACCCGGCCCGGCAGGACCGGGACATGCTGGCCTGGTATCAGAGGCTGATCCGGCTGCGGCGGCAGGCCCCTGTGCTGACCGAGGGAGAGCTGCTGTGCCGGCAGGGAGAGGACGCCCAGGGGCTGCTCATCATGAAACGCCAGCTGGGCGGACAGTGCGCCACCCTGGTCTTTCATGCAAAGGAGGGGGACGTCTCCCTGCCGGAGCTTCGGGGGAAGCGGGAGCTGATCTCTGGCAAGGCTTTCTCCGGGACGCTGGGGGGCTATGAGACGGCGGTGCTGGTGGACGAGGAGAAGAATAAAACGCCTTAGCCGGCTGACCTCGGGCGGTAAACCAACAGTCGGTAGGCAGAGAGCCGGGTTTGTGGTATTGTTATAAAAAAAGAGGGGAGTGGAGCCTATGAACATGACAAAAACAGGCAAACTGATCACCCGGCTGCGGTTGGGCCTGGGCCTGACTCAGGTCCAGCTGGCACAGCGGCTGGATGTGACGGACAAGGCTGTGTCAAAATGGGAGAGGGGAAAGAGCCTGCCGGACATTGCCCTGCTGAACCGCCTGGCGGCGGAGCTGCGGGTGAGTGTGGTGGAGATTTTAAGCGGCGAGCTTTTGAATGTGGCCCGCAGCAGCAACCTGGACGGAGCAGGGGAATGCGGGGAGGAGGCGCAGGAGAGCAGGCCCTGTTCGCTGGCGTTTTCGCCCCCGGGTGAGCTGATGGTGCCGGCCTGGCTGTTTGGCAGCAATCTGGAGCACACCCGGTCCTGCCTGCACACAGGCCTGTCGGCCCAGATGCTGCGCAACCGGAAGTTTGCGGGAAAGCCCCTGGCCTGCAGCGGCTGCGCGATGGAGTGGTATCCCGTGGGAGAGCGGGCGGTTTTTACCTTTGACACGCCCTACACCCGCCACGGAGAGGGCTACCGCATGAACCGAATTTTAGAGTGCAATTCCCTGCGTATTCTGAACCCCTGCCCGGGAGAGCGGGCAGGGCTGGGGCAGCATGGGCTGGCCCTTCAGCAGGGGAGGGCGTATCTGTTCGCCCTGGTGGCGCGGGCAGGAGAAGGGCTTTCTCTCTCGGCAGCGTTGACAGACCGAAGCGGCAGGACGGTCTACGACTGCCGGACCGTCCTGGTGGAGGCAGGGGACTGGACCCGCTATGAGGTCGAGCTGGTCCCCAATGCCGCTGACCCGGACGGGGATCTCCGTATTTTCTGGGAGGGAGAGGGCGCGGTGTGCCTGGGAGCCCTCTCCCTGATGCCAAAGGACCATTTCCGGGGGATGCGCCGGGACGTGGTGGAGGCCATGAAGGAGATCGGGATCAGTGTGCTGCGCTGGCCGGGTGGCAACTTTGCCGGAGAGTATAACTGGATGGACGGCCTGCTGCCTGTGGACATGCGGGCGCCCCTGCAGTCGTATTTGGGCTTGGAGACCCAGCCCCACACCATGGGGTATGACTATGACGAGATTAACACCGACGACTTTGTGGCCTTGTGCAGGGAGATTGGCGCGGAGCCTTTTATCACCATCAACCCCTGCTGGAACACGCCGGAGGAAAACGCCGCCTGGGTGGAGTATTGCAATGGCGGCAGTTCCACCAAATACGGACGGCTTAGAGCGGAGCGGGGACATGAGGAGCCCTACCATGTACAGCTGTGGTCTTTGGGTAACGAATTCGGCTACGGCCATATGGAGGGGGACAACACGCCTGGGGGCTACTGCCAGACCGCCCTGGAAAACGGCAGGAAAATGCTGGAAGCCTCGCCCAACCTGAGCCTGTGCTCCTCCGGACCATACCCCAGCAAGGAGTGGGCCGAGCTGTCGGCCCGGCCTCTTTCCAGCATTGCCCAGCTGGTCTCTCAACATTACTATGGGTACGCCCCCTGCTACACCAGTCTTGCGGCCACAGAGCAGGAGTATGACCGGTGCATTGCATCTGTGTCGCGGATGCGGGCGTTGATTCGCCAGTGTCGGCAGTGGCTGGAGCCCAATGTGCGGATCTCGCTGGACGAGTGGAATGTGTGGTACGCCTGGTACCGGCCCTCCAGCGTGACCGACGGGGTGTATGCCGCGCTGGCCATGCACCTGCTGATTGAGGAGGCGGAGAAAAGCGGGATTGCCGTGGCCTGCCATTTTCAGGCTGTAAACGAGGGCCTGCTGTGGGTGGGGCCCCAGGAAGTCTCTATGACCGCCCAGGGGCAGGTGTTCTCCCTGATGCAGCGTCACAGAGGAAACCGGCTGTGCTCCGCCTCTCAGGAGGCGGTGGTCACCAGCAGCCCGGAGGGGGAGATTGCCGCCACGGTGGTGAACGCCTCCTTTCGCAGAGAGAAAACCGTGGACATTTCCTCCTTCGGCCCCTGCCGGGAGGCGGCGCTTTATTTCAGCGCAACCGTGCTGCCGCCCTCGGTTTTTGAGATAAAGGATGTGCTGGACCAGGTCCAAGCGGACCGAACTCTCACCATGCCGCCGCACAGCGTGCTGTTTTTGCGGTTTTAGGGGGATGCGTGAGCAATACGCCCAGCCTTGCCGATCAGATTCTGTTTGCCCGGGCTTGGTTTTGCTTTTATGCCGGCTCCTTCATGGGAACCAGTGGCGGAATCGGGCGATAGAACAAAAAGTTTGAACGGATATTGATTTAGCTCGTTTTACCCCAGTGGGTTTAAGGGTGTAATAGCTTTGTGTTAAAAACGGGCCAGGGCCTCCCAGGGTGGTGCTGGGCCCAAAAAGAAAGGGTGCGATGCAAATGTCAGCAAAAGCGGCCGGTGAAAAACTGGACAGAAAAGAAATCCTGTTGTCTGCCTGGCGGCGGATTGTCCGCAACTGGGGGCTCTATCTGCTGCTGCTTCCCGCAGTAGTGCTGTTGTTTATGTTCACATACATCCCCATGTATGGCATTCAGATCGCCTTTAAGGACTTTGCCCCTAAAACGGGCATTGAGGGCAGCCCGTGGGTGGGGCTGCAGCATTTTCAGACCTTCTTTAACTCATTTCAGGTAAAATCGCTGTTTACCAACACCATCTCTCTGAGCCTTTACAGCCTGATTGCCGGGTTCCCCTTCCCCATCTTCCTGGCCCTGGCCATGAACCAGATTCGGGTAAAGCGCTTTAAGCAGACCTTGCAGGTGGCCACCTATCTGCCCCACTTCATCTCCACGGTGGTCATGGTGGGGATGCTGCTGGTGTGGCTCTCGCCCAGCAACGGCCTTTACGGGAATATCGCAAAGCTCTTTGGCGTCCAGGAGCCGCCCAATATTCTGGGCATGGCAGGGGCCTATCAGAGCATCTATGTGTGGAGCGACGTGTGGCAGCACGCGGGCTGGGACAGCATTATCTACATAGCGGCGTTGGCCTCGGTGGACCCGGCCCTGTATGAGGCGGCCACTGTGGACGGCGCGGGAAAATGGCAGAAGATCAAGTATATCGACGTTCCCTTTTTGCTGCCCACGGCAGTGATTCTGCTGATTATGCGGGCCGGAAGCATTATGAACGTGGGCTTTGAAAAGGTCTATCTGATGCAGAACCCCCTGAACAGCATGGTCAGCGAGGTAATTGCCACCTATGTGTACAAAATCGGCATTATCAGCAACCAATACAGCCTCTCGGCGGCTGTGGGCCTGTTCAACAATGTCATCAACTTTATCCTGCTTTTGCTGGTGAACCAGGCCTCCCGAAAAATGAGCGACACCAGCCTGTTTTAACCGGGCAGATTATTTTCCATACCACAGGAGGGATTTCTATGGCAAGCCTGGGCTCCATCAAACGCCAGGTAACTCGGAACGACCTGATGTTCAACATTGTTCTCTATGGAATAAGCGCCTTTATTCTGCTTATTGTGGTTTACCCTTTGTGCTTTATTATTATCGCGTCCTTCAGCAACCCCACGGAGGTGGCCAACGGCCATGTCTGGTTTGTTCCCAGCCAGTTTACGGTGGACGGCTATAAAGAGATCATGCGCCATGGGGAGCTGTGGATGGGATACCGGAACACCATCGTCTATACCGCTCTGGGTACGGTCATCGGCCTTGCGGTCAACATTCCCGCCGCATACGCTCTGTCCCGCAAGGATCTGGTGGGGCGCAGGCTCTTTACCCTTTACTTTGTGTTCACCATGTTCTTTGGCGGCGGCCTGATCCCCACCTATTTCACCATCCGCAATTTCGGCCTTTACGACACGATCTGGGTCATGGTGCTGCCCTTCTCGGTGGCAGTGTACCACATTATCATTGCCCGGACCTTTTTTGACAGCAGCCTGCCCCAGGGCATTTTTGACGCGGCCCAGATTGACGGCTGCGGCAACCTGCGTTTTTTCTTCCAGATTGCGCTGCCCCTGTCCAAAGCGGTGCTGGCGGTGATTGCCCTTTACACGGCAGTGGGCCAGTGGAACGCCTATTTTAACGCGTTGGTGTATATCCGCTCAGAGGAGCTGAAGCCCCTGCAGCTGGTGGTGCGCAATATCCTCATCACCAACCAGGCCATGGCCGGCACCGGCGACGGCCTGGCCGCTCAGGAGGCCAGGCGGCTCTCGGAGCTGATGAAATACGCGGTGATCATCATCAGCACCGTGCCGATCATGTGCGTCTACCCCTTTGTGCAGAAGTATTTCAGCCAGGGCGTGATGATCGGCGCCATCAAGGGGTAAAAGCTGTGACTTCCCGGCCAGAAGGAAAGCGGCCGGCGTCAAATAAATTATTGTACTTGAAAGGAGCAGAAAATCATGAAGCAGAATTGGAAAAAAGTGCTCAGCCTGGCGCTGGCCCTCTGCCTGCTGGCCTCTCTGTTTGGGGCCTGCGGCAGCAAGGACGGAGATGGGGCTTCCAGCAACGCTGCCAACAGCGGGGAGGCCGCCCCGGCGGAGGAGGACGCCAACTTCAACCCCACGGGCTTTCCCATTGTCAACGAGCCTGTTACGCTGACCTTTCTGTATGTAAAGGGCGCGGGCCTGCGGGACCTGAACGAGAACAGCATGTTTCAGGAGATGGAGAAGACCACCAATGTGCACATCGACTGGCAATATGCCGGCGATGCGGACTGGGGCGAGCAGAAGTCTCTGCTGCTGGCAGGCGGCGACCTGCCCGACGTGTTCTTTGGCAACAACAGCCTGGGTGATGCGGATATCCTGACCAACCTGGACATGTTTGTGCCTTTGGAGGACTACATTGAGGAATACTGCCCCAACATCAAGGCGGCCTATGCGGCAGAGCCCCTTATGCGTAAGATGATCACCCAGCCCGACGGGCACATCTACACCCTGTCCAGCAAGCTGCCCCTGCGGCCCAAGGCCTGCGACGTGTTGTATATCAACCAGAAGTGGCTGGACAACCTGAACCTGGATACGCCCACCACCGTGGACGAGTGGTATGAGGTGCTCAAGGCATTCAAGGAGCAGGACGCCAACGGCAACGGCGACCCCAACGACGAGATCCCCTTCGGCGGCTGCGGCAAGGGAGACATGTGCGGACACTGGATTAAGTTTATCACCCCCTGGGGCCTTGCGGAAAGCATGGAAGGAAACTATTTGGCTCTGGACCAGAAGACCGGAGAGCCCATTTTCATCCCCGCCGACGAGCGCTACAAGGAAGCGGTGCAGTTCTTTGAGAAGCTGTACGCCGAGGGCATTATGGACCCGGAGTACTTTACCCAGGAGGGCAGCCAGGCCGACGCCAAGCTGAAGAATGAGGAGATCACCTTGGTTGGTACCAACATTGCTTGGGAGGTGGCCGCAGACACCAACCCCCACTCCGACGAATATGTACCCTTGCTGCCCCTGGCCGGCCCCCGGGGCGACCGGTTGACTCGTGCCAACGACGGCGTCATCATCTACCGCCGCAACGAGTTCACCGTGACCACCGCCTGCGAGCATCCCGAGATCGCCATGCGCTGGGCCGACTATTACTCCTCTGACGACATCTCCATCCAGTCCTACTGGGGCCCCTTCGGAGAGGCTTTGGAGAAGCAGGACGACGGCACCATCACCTTCCTGGATCCCCCCGAGGGCAAAAACGGCGATGTCTGGTACTGGGAGATCACCTGCCGGGACTACGGCCCCAAGTATGTCACCCCCGAGACCGAGGCGAAGATCAAGCTGCCCCCGGACAGCGGCGACGGCGCCAAGCTGGCCGTTGACGAGGTCTACAAGGATTATGCGGCAAAGCCCTTCCCCGTGGTGAACTACACCCCTGAGCAGATGAACGAGATTTCCAGGCTTACCGCAGACATTTACAAGTACGTCAACGAGTGCTGGGCCAACTGGATTGTGAACGGCGGCATTGAAGAGGACTGGGACGGCTATATTGCCCAGCTGAAGCAGATGGGCCTGGACCGGCTGATGGAAATCTATCAGGAGGCGTTGGACGCCTATAACGCCGAGTGAGAAGGCGCGATAGCGCTTTTTGGGTCGGCTGAATGAAACAAAAAGAGCCTGGATGGCATGTCCGGGCTCTTTCCTGTGAAAAAAACAGCTGGCAAAGGAGGGGGCTTGGCGGCTGCCGCTTTCTCAGAGCAAAAGGCGTGCTCTTTCAGCGGGAGAGAAAGAGCTCGTGTTGGATAGAGCACAGTTTGCCAGAACCCATGAAGCTTTCCATCCGCTTGGAGAGGGCCAATGGTTTGCGGGGCAAAAGAGAAATGCTTCGCGGTTTGGGGGCTTCTCCCTGTGTTCGGTAGAACGCATTTTGTCATAACACAGTATATCAATAGTGTTCCTGCAAAATTCAAAGGGCGGGGGATAAAAGGGGGACGCACTGGGGGCGGAGGGTCACAAGAAGAAAAAAGAGAGATCTGTGCTTTTACTCTGTTCAGACCCGCTCCTGATCCTGTATAATAAGAAGAATAACAAGAGACAAGCCACCTGGAAGGAGGTCGTTTTTGATGGAGTATCTGGCAAACCTGACCACGCTGCCCCACATCAGCTTTCTCAACCGGTTCACCCCCAAAGGGGAGTGGGTCCATTTTCGCCGCCGGAACGGGGAGTTCATCCTCTACTATCTGATTGACGGGGCCATGCACCTGCGGGAGGATACCCAGGAGTTCTCTCTGGGACCGGGGGATGTGGTTCTGCTGCACCCGGGCATGGTGCATGAGGGCACAAGGCCTGCTTTGTGCGACTACTATTTCGTCCACTTCAGCAACCTGAGCCTGCTGCCGTTTTCTGCCGGGAAATTTCTTGCCCCGGGGTGCGTTCCGGGATATATGGAGGACGGCGCGTCGAGATTTGACATGCAGAGCTGCCTACTGCCCAAGCTGGCCCACATGGAGAGCCCCGAGGCCCGGGCGCAGCTGGCCGGGTATTTTGAGGAGGCGCTGGCAGCCCGGGGGGCCTCTCAGAATTATCAGACCCTTTGGGCCTGCAAGCTGCTTGAGATTTTGATTGCCGTGTCCCAGAACAGCGTACCGGACGCTTTGGCAAAGCAGAGCAGCCAGATGCCCGCCCGGACCCTGCACCGCTTGGAGGAGCTGACGGTTTATCTCAACCGCCACTATGGAGATAAGATTACCGGAAAGCAGCTGGAATCCATGATAGGAATGAATTTTGATTATCTGAACCGGATTTTTCACCGGGTAAACGGCCGGTCGATTTTTCAGTATCTCACCTGGGTGCGGATCAACCGGGCCAAGGAGCTGCTGGCCACCACAGACATGAAGCTGTGGGAGATTGCCGCGGAAACCGGGTTTTCGGACCAATTCTATTTCAGCCGCCAGTTTAAAAAGCATACGGGTGTGCCGCCGGCCTTTTACGCCAAAGGCCATGTCCGCTGAAAGAGGGCAAAGAGGCAGGCTATGCCGGCAGAAGTCGGAAATGTCCAAAAAGATGGCTGTATTCTTCATTCCTTTTGTGCGGACTCCACGGTATAATGGAGGGGAGCCTGGAAGGGCCGGAGGCTTTTTTCAGGTAGAGGGAAAAAACGGAAAGGAGACATCCTATGCCAGTCAATGTAACAGTATGGAACGAATATCTGCACGAGGTGCAGTTCCCCGAGGTGGCGGAGGTTTATCCCCAGGGAATTCACGGCTGCATCGCCGGTTTTTTGCGTGAGGCGGGCATGAACGCCCGCACCGCCACCCTGAATGAGCCGGAGCACGGCCTGACCCAGGAGGTTTTGGACAATACCGACGTGCTGATTTGGTGGGGGCACATGGCCCACCACCAGGTGGCGGACGAGATTGTGGAGCGGGTGTATAACCGGGTGCTGGGGGGCATGGGCCTGATCGTGCTGCACTCGGGCCACGCCTCCAAAATTTTCCGCAAGGTCTGCGGCACAGACACCTGGAACCGGAAGTGGCGGGAGGACGGCGAAAAGGAGATTTT
>NZ_JBQISV010000071.1:10298-11537 GCF_056800975.1 Acutalibacter sp. | reverse complement strand
GCAACCGGCGCGTAATCTGCTTGCTCTATTTCTGAAGGAGGAACAAATAGGGCTTCTTTCGTTTCTGTGTCAAATGCATAGAATCCGTTTATGCCGGCTTCAACGGTGATGGTCCATTCATCTTGCCCTGAGACCGGTAGTTCAGAGGATGAGACGGACACATGAGCGTTAAAAATATAGTAATCACAAACAAGGAAAGCGCTTTTTTGAACTTAGATATTTTTCTCATATCATTCCTTTTGTCAAAAAATAGTGAGGTTGGTTTTGGTCTTTAGAATGGACACAAAACCTGTGCCCCAACCAAACATAGTGTATACTCATACGTTTATTTTGTCAATACTTTGCATGGGGTTTGCATAAATAAAATTCTCGAAAACAGAACTATGATAGCTAGAAATATCCCCCCCAAAACTTTCTTTTTAACATAAAACAATGCACACTGCCCAAAATATATCGACCACCACACCCAGTCCACCGGCGAGTGCTTTCACTGCCCCATTGCCGAGGGCTGCTCCTGGTGCAGCGCCTACAATTACCAGGTGTTCGGCACAGCAGACCAGCGGGCCACCTTGATCTGCGTCATGCACAAGGCCAGGGCCCTGGCTAACGCCTACTACTGGAACCAGCTCTATCGAGAACGGGTAGAAAAAAGGCGGTTCAAAATCCATATCCCAGAGGACTGGGCCCTGGAAATCATCTCAATAGAAGAATGGCAAGCCTTAAAAAGAATGGAGGAATCGTAAATGTTTATTTTGAAATTGGCAACAGGCGAGACATTTTCCGCTACTGCCGCTGAACAAATGCGCAGCCAGATTGACACAAGCATGCAAGACCGTCTGGCTTTGCGGGTAGAGGCCACTCCGGCCCTGCATGAACTGGACTGGTATCTGGAAAAGCTGGATGCGCCTGGTGCCCTGGACATTGTGCAGGTGCAGTGCGAAAATGGCACAGTGGGTTTGGAGGTCCAGGGCTATACCCAAATGATCAATGAGGCCATCCGAGTGCTGAACACCGGGGAAAAAAGTTTTCCATTATGCTGGCCAAACCTCAGACGGTTGAGGGCTGAAAGGCGGCATCTATGGAGAAAGGGGTGATCAAAATGGATGATTCAAGGCCCGCATAAAGGGCCTGTAAACGGTATAAAAAACACATTTGCAAAGGAGAGATTTTTCATGCTGGAAACTTCCAAGGCTGTGGCCATTATCCTGGTATTCGCCGTTCTGGTCCAGTTCCTGGTGG
>NZ_JBQISV010000071.1:0-10285 GCF_056800975.1 Acutalibacter sp. | reverse complement strand
ATGTAAAAGCCCCGGCGTGAACTGCGGCGCTGGGTATCTTGTTTGCGTTCCTCTTCCAGCTGGACGTGTTCGCCATGTTTGGCTATACGGCCCAGCTGCCCGCCGTGGCCTATGTCATGACCAGCCTGATCCTGTCCGCAGGCGCTGCGCCTATCCATGAGTTGATTGAAAAGGTGCGGACATCCAGGGACACAATTTTGATGCCCGGTAAGATTTTCGAGCCGGAGAAAGGGGTGCGGGATGAGTAACAGCCCATTGAGCTGCAAGCGGGTGATCAGCCCCTTTTGCAACGGCCCCCGCAATCACAAAATCGACACCATCACCATCCACTGCGTGGTGGGCCAGATGAGCGTGGAGGGGCTGTGCGGCCACTTCCAGACAGCGGGATGCAGCTGCAATTATGCCATTGGCCAGGACGGCCGCATTTGTACCATTGTGGACGAGGGGGACCGCTCCTGGTGCGCTTCCAGCCCCAGCAACGACCACCGGGCCATCACTATGGAGTGCGCCAGCGACGGGTTCTACCCTTACGCCATCAACGCCAATGTGTGGAAATCCCTGATCGAACTGTGCGCGGACATTTGCAGGCGAAACGGCATCAAGAAGCTGGTGTGGTCCACAGACCAAAACACCCGCATGAACCATCGGAACGGCTGCAATCTGACGGTACACCGGGACTATGCCAACAAGTCCTGCCCCGGCGACTACATCTACAACCGGCTGGGGCAGATCGCCAAAGAGGTCAACCAGAAACTCAGAGGCGCACCCGCCGGGCCTTTCAAGGCGTATCAAGGCCAGGTGAACGCCGCCGACGGCCTGAACTGCCGCACGGCTCCGGTCAGCGGCCAGGTGCTCAAGGTCTACACAGACGGCACGGTGGTCACCATCACCAAGGAGGACGGCTGCTGGGGCTACACCGGCGAGGGCTGGGTGTGCCTGGATTACATTAACAAAATCGCCTCAGCTAAAGACCCGGCGGCAAAGGAGGAAAGCATCATGGATGGCAAGCGGTTCAAGAAAATGTATGATGATATTAACCCCACATACAACGCCCTGGATGAGGTGCCCGGCTACAGGCGGGATGATATCCGAGAGCTAGTGGAGAAAGATATTATCTCTGGCGTGGGCGGCGGCAAGCTGGGCCTGACCCATAGCGAGTGTAAGGCCGCTGTCATTGCCAAGCGGATTGCGGAAAAGCTGAAATAACCTGCTGCCCTTTGGTAGTCCGCCCGAGGATTCTGCCCCTTAATTTTTATGAAGGGATGGACTATCTATGGGCAGCTTTATGGGCTGGATCGGCGGCAAGCGTATGCTGCGCAAAGCCATTTTGGAGCGCTTCCCCACGGACAAGGTGGAGCGATATATTGAGGTATTCGGCGGCGCGGCCTGGGTGCTTTTCGCCAAGGAAAAGCAGGCGGGCCAGATGGAGGTTTATAACGATATCAACGGCAACCTGGTGAATCTGTTCCGCTGTGTAAAGTATCACTGCGGGGGCTTGTAGACATCCGGCCCGGCACAATCAGTGAATTATATCAAGAAGTAGCTGAGCGGGTAAGCTTTGAACACCTGGACAAAATCTGTGAGGCTTTGGACTGCGACCTGTCGGAGCTGCTGGAATACATAGCGAACCAGCAGCACAGGACAGGGGAAAACTTGATCCTGGAGGAGCATGGAAACTGCAAGAAAAAGACGAGCTGATTGTCTGCAAAGTTTTCTCGTTTTTCGCGCAAAGCTACAGCTGCCTTTTCTTCTAGTGTAAAGAATAACAAAAGTTTATGTTGAAGTTCCTCTGGCTGTTTTGGGATTGGAACCAGATATTGCTGTAACATCTGTTTTTGCAGCTTTCCGTTGACGTACAGCTGGTCGCCTCCTGGTCCCCGCAGCCAAGCTAACAGCCATGTTGGAGAAAACGGAGGACGCAGGCGCAGCCGGATTAGGTTCCCGCCCACCAGTGCCTCCTCCGAAAGCATATCCACCAGGGCGCCTCGTATACTGGTATACGTCACTAAGCTACGAAGCAGGATGTCCATCGTGCACAAACTGTAGCGGCTGAGCTGCATTTCCGAAACCTGCACCCACAACAAGCTTCCAGCTCGGCCAGTCTACTGTTGTCTTTACTCAGCTTGCTCACCATCGCAACTCCGTTTCCGGTGAGAGAGGCTTTTGCTCTCAACCCGGTCAGTGGTTGTTCTGCCAACAAATCACCTATAGGAGTATATGTTCTTATACCCTCTGCAGCCTGAATAGTTGTTAACAACAAATATTTCTTTAGGAACATTTCCAATTGTTCCGCCTTGTTACACAGAATTTCTGGCAAGCACATTTGTGCAACCATCTTCTCTTGGACAGGGATAGGGGGGAACCGAATCAGCACAGACTGCAACTTTTCCCTGGATAGAATGTCGATACTTACTTTTTTGGTTAATTGGACTAGTAGTGACTGCTGGCTGTGCAGGAAGTAATAGCCATATTGTGGGAGAATGGTATTCTCTCGAAAAAGACAATGCCTGAACAGCCTGATTGCAGAACATGGCTTAGCCGGCAATGGCCGTTTTGCCAATTGTCCTGGCAGTAGTAACCAGTACAGCATCCTTTTGAATTAGGTGCATCTGAATACACTGAAGAAAGGCGCGATGCGGGGGATCGGTAAGTTGCGATGGCAAGTCCCTCAGTGATTTTTACAAATATCCAGCAACTGCGATTGTTCTGTCTCAGCCTAGGGCTACTACAGCTCTGGAAGCTAGGTGGACGAAGTGTCTGTTGTGTCTTAACTACATTACTCATAAACGCTCTTAGCCGTGCCCCCAGAGCCAAACAGCCCTGTCCGGAGATGTTCACTGAGAGCTCTCAATATATAAAAACAAGGCATGACCCTAATATAGAGATCACGCCTTGTTTCTATTTTCACCGCTTCTTAGCCCTGCCTGATCAGCCTCACAGCCATATACTCCTTGCCAGGAAGCTGAACGCGGAACTTGCCGCTATGGACGCCGCCATCTACAATGGTCATCTCCCAGGTGTCAATAATCTCCACCTTCCACTTGTCTTCCGGAGACTTATGGAAGTCCCGGAAGCTGGGCCGGCCAAAACCATAGTAATGGATCTCATAGCCAGGGGCGCCATCTGGGCCCAGGAAGTCCACGCCGTCAGGTACGCCCACGGTTTCGTCAAAACTGCCCTGACCCCGTTTCAGGCCGTAACCTGGGGTCTCGCAGAGAATTTTATGAAGAAAGCGGATTCTCTCCGGACTCTCCCCATGGAGGGGACCGCCGTGGCTCCACCAGAGAATGTCGTTGTCCTCGTCCACAAAGGTCTCCCCGTGACCCGCGTAGCCGCCCCGGATGCTGGCCTCCCAAAAGCGCCGGGTCAGCTCCTGGCCGGAGATATTCCCCCAGCCCATGTCCACGTTGCCCTCATAGCTGATTTCATCCCAAACAATGGGCTTGCCCCAGCGGGTGCGGTATTCGTCCGTGTACTCCACATGCCTGTAAAGGTCCTGCCTTTGCAGACTGCAGTGAGTGACCCAGGGGCGGCTGTGGTCGTAGAACGCCATACAGTTGTGAATGCCCCGCAGATGCCTGTAAGGGTCCTTCTCGCAGAGAATTTTGGCATACCGCTCCCAGTCCTCCAGTTTCTTGCCAAAAAGCAGGTCATATTCATTGGCCAGACTCCACCATACATTGCGGTAGGCGGCAAACCGAGCCACCACATATTTCCAGTACAGATCGTCCTGCTCCGGCGTCATGGCAGAAAACCCCCAGCGGTCGTAAGGGTGCATAACAATAATGTCCGCCTCAATTCCCCGCTCCATCAGCTCCACAATGCAGCGTTCCATCCGCCGGAAATGCTCTGGGTTAAACCGGGTAAAGTCCCAATCATTTCCCTCAAAGCTTACGCGATAAGAAAAATTCTCCTCGCACAGGCCAGAATTGTCCACGGGCGTGCCCACATAGGGGAAGGTCTCCGGGTCCCGGAAGTTGTGAATATAGTGCTTGGGAAACACGCAGAAGCGCATCTTGTTAAAATAGCCCTTGTCCAGCTCTTCCAGGGTTTGCCGGTGGGTTTCCTCAGGCTGGTGGGCCCAGGCGTAGCAGGTGGTGCCCACAGAGTAGTAGGGCGTAGTGTCCTCGTAAGCAAAGTGGAACTGGTTCACCACACGCATAGGGCCGTGGTTGCCCTCTGCGGGCGGGGTAACAGTGAATCCGCCGGTGACAGTCCCGCCAAAGCTGCCGCTCATCTCATAGGTGTACTCGCCCTCAAAGCTGGGCATGAACCGGGCCTTGTAGACGCCCTCGCCGTCATAAAAACCATCTACTGTCACGGTCTCATTCTGACCCTTGAAAACGGCCGTACAGGTGTAGTCTGTAAAGGGGTTGCCGTCGGTTTTGCCTGGGGCGCTGATTTCCAGCATGCCCCATTTTTCTACGGTTTGCATGGTTTTCCTCCTTAAAGCAGCATATTGACTGCGTTTTTCCAGCCGTGCAGGCGTTGTTCACGCCAGGCTTTGTCATTTTTTGGCAGGTATACGGTACGTTCAGCCCGGGTGTTGATGTCTGGTGGGTACAGCCCGCAGGCAATGCCCGCGCAGTATCCGGCTCCAATACCAGAGAGCTCCTCCCGCTCAGGCACAGCCACAGGCAGACCCAGAATGTCCGCCTGAAACTGCATCAGATAGCTGTCACGGGTAGGCCCACCGTCTGCCCGCAGCTCTGTCAAGCTAACGCCTTTACATGTTATAGCGTCTATCACATCTGCAATCTGATACCCGATGGATTCCTCTGCGGCCTTGACAATCTCTGCCCGGCCGGTGCTTCGGCTCATGCCGCAGAGAATGGCCTTGGCATCAGACCTCCAATAGGGTGCGCCCAGCCCGGTAAAGGCGGGGACCAGATAGGCCTCATCCTCAGAATTGGCCCCGGCAGCTACAGCGCCCGCCTCCTTGGAGGAGTTCAGCAGTCCCAGGTCCTCCACCACCCATTTGATGACAGAGCCGGTGTAGTTGATGTTGCCCTCAAGCACATACTCCACCTTGCCGCCCAGCCCCCAGGCCAGGGAGGTGACCACGCCATTGCTACTGAAGACAGGCTGCCTGCCCACGTTCACCATGACGGAAGAACCCGTGCCATAGGTGGCTTTTCCCATGCCCGGCTTTACGCAGCCCTGACCGAATAGTGCGCCGTGGGAATCGCCCAGCACACCATATATGGGTATTGGGTGGGGGAGTATGCCATCCATATCGGTTTCTCCAAAGCAGCTGTCGCTCATGCAGACCTCGGGCAGCATATGAGGGGCTATACCAAACAGATGACACAATTCCTCATCCCATGTCAAGGCGCTGATATGAAACAGCTGGGTCCGGCTGGCGTTGGAGTAGTCGGTTTTGTGCTGGCCGGTGAGCTTGAAGATCAGCCAGCTGTCCATGGTTCCTGCACATAGGCTGCGCCCTGATAAGCCGGGCGTGTTCTCCAAAATCCAGGCCCATTTGGCCGCTGGGAAGTAGGGGGACAGCCGCAGGCCGGTTCTTTGGCGGATGGCTTCCGCGTGGCTTTCCAGCCGGTCGCAGATGGGCTGGGCCCGGCCGCACTGCCAGACTACCGCGTCCGCCACAGGCTCGCCAGTATCCCTGTCCCAGATGAGGGCGGTCTCCCGTTGGTTGCTGATGCCCATGGCCACAATAGACGCCGGGTCAGCTCTTGTGCTGTCAAGTAAATCTCTTGTCACTGTAATGGTGTTGCGGTAAATCTCCATGGGGTCATGGCTGACCCAGCCCTGTTGGCCAATAATCTGCCGGTGGGGCACATCCGTCCGGCCTGCCAGCACCCCGGCTTCGTCCAGGAGCAAGGCCTTGGTGCCCGAGGTACTCTGGTCGATGCTGAGAATATATTTCACTTCAACACACCCTCCACTGTGGCCGCTATACCCTTTCCGGTGATCCCATAGTGGGCAAACACCTCCGGCGATGTGCCGGTAATGACCGGCGCGTCTGGCAAGGACAGACACTTTACATATTTGGGGCAATGCTCTCCCAGTACCTGAGCGACCATACTGCCCAATCCTCCATATGGAGAGTGCTCCTCTACTGTAAACACAATATCTGCCATCTGCGCTGCTTGTATCACGGCTTCTTTGTCCAAAGGCTTTACACAGTACATATCCAGTACACTGGCGGCAATACCGGCTTTCTCCAAAAGCGCTGCGGCCTCCAAAGCAGGGCGCGCCATCTCGCCACAGGCGATGAGAGCAGCCTTGACCCGCTCCTCCCGGCCCCGCAGCCATACGGCCTTGTCCAGAGTAAAGGGGCAGTCCTTGTCAGTGTAGATATCCTCTACTGGATTGCGCCCCACCCGGATATAGGCAGGCTTTTCGTCCCTTAAAAGAGCTTGAATCAGGCGCTTGGTCTGATGCCTGTCGCTGGGGAGATACACCCGCATATTGGGCAGAGCGCTCATGGCAGCAATGTCCTGGGCCGAGTGGTGGCTCATGCCCAAAGCCCCATAGCTGACGCCGCCGGAAATGCCGATAAGCTTCACATTACTGTTGGAGTAGGCGCAGTCCACCTTGGCCTGCTCATAGCTCCGGGTGCTGAGAAAGCAGGCGGGAGATGCGGCAAATGCTTTCTTTCCGCAGGCAGCCAGACCCGCCGCAATGCTCACCAGGTTTTGCTCCGCAATGCCAACCTCCACAAACTGCGCGGGGAACCTCTCGGCAAAGGGGGCCAGAGACGCACTGCCCCGGCTGTCGCTGCACAGGACAAAGATATCCGGATCGGTTTCCGCGTGAGCCATTAGGGTCTCGCAAATGACCTGGCGGTTGGGAACATTATTCATGCCGGGCACGCTCCTTTCCTGCGGCAAAGTCCCGCTTAAGCTGCTCATACTCCTTCTGGTCAGGTAGATGGTGATGCCAGCCCGCCTTGTTCTCCATCAGCGGAGAGCCATATCCCTTGGTCGTGTTGGAAATAATAACCGTAGGCCTCCCTTTGACCTCCTTGGCCTGACAGTAAGCCTGGTCCACCTCTGCAATTCTGTCACCGTTGATTTCTATTACATTCCAGCCAAAGGCAGTGAAACGTTCTGCCAAAGGCTCATGGCTCATCACATTCTCCGTAGGGCCGGAAATCTGTAGTTTATTGCGGTCCACTACTGCGCAGAGATTGTCTAGGCAATAGTGCCCGGCGGCCATGGCCCCCTCCCAGACAGAGCCCTCAGCCAGCTCGCCGTCGCCCATAATGGTGTACACCCGGTAGCCCTTTCCACTTCTTTTGCCAGCCAAAGCCATGCCCACGCATACCGGCAAACCGTGGCCCAGTGAGCCCGAGTTCATCTCAATGCCCGGCAGCTTGTTGTTGGGGTGGCCGATGTAGGGGGAACCAAACTGGGAGAATCTTGCGGTCACGTCCGTCAAGTCAAGAAAGCCCTTGTGGCAGAGGACCGCGTAATAGGCCTCCATGGAGTGGCCCTTGCTGAGCACAAACCGATCCCGGTCAGGGTCGTTGGCAGTGGGGATGTTGAGATGGTTCTCATAAAGAACCAGGAGGGCGTTCATCAGGCTCATATCACCTCCGATGTGCCCGCCGCCTCCGGCCATGATGATGTCCAGGGCCTGCTGGCGCAAGTCCCAGCTGAGGAGCTCCAAATCGTGTATGTTCAAGATATCCCTGCTTTCTTCTTTTGAGTAATGACAGTCCCCGGCAGCTGAAAGAAGCTTCCAGCTTTTTCTTCCCGCCGGTAGAAAATTCTGGGGTTATTCCCCGCGCAGATAGGCCTTGACTTCGGCCTCATTCTCATCATACAGGTCCGGCGTAATGCCCAGATACTTACAGGCCTCATACAGCACTGGCACCACGTCTTTATGAATACCCACACAATGGTGGATATATGGGCCCTCCACAATTTTCGCTTCCAGGCGTTTGATGTTCTCCACCTCCACCCAGAGGTAGGTCCCCATACCCTTGGGACCGTCCACCCCCTTGGCGTTGCCCAGCAGCAAGCTGTATTCCCCGTTGTCTCCGTCAAACCGGCAGAGAGTCAAATCGCCGTGCTTGGCTTCTGCGGTAATGGCTCCCGGAAAGTCAAAGGCCAGGGGATAGGTGATGCAGGGTCTGCACCCGGCCACGCTGAGGGGCCAGGGGCCGCAGTGCTGCAAAAGCTCCCCGTTCTCTATGTCCGGGTGGCGGATGGTCCAGTCCGCGAAAAAGCCCCGGGCGCCGTCATTGGCGGCAGCCTCGGCCAACAGAGCTGTGACCGCCCCATGAATATCTGTCTCGCACACCACCGGGATGCCCTTGTCGTTGAGCAGCGCATTGGCCGCGCAGGGCATGACGCCCAGCTCGCCCTGCAAAGCGTTCCAGCACTGAATGGCGGCTGCGCTGCAGTGATATTTCTTCACCAGACGCTCCATGGCCACAGCAAGGCCCGCTACGTTTTGCAGCTGCTCATCGGTGACATGGATCTCCATATGCTCCCGGCAATAGTGGATGGTCTGATTGACCTCGTCACCCTCTTTCATGGCCTTTTTGACTTCGGCAGTCAGCTCCGGCAGGGGGATCGGGGCCAGCTGGATGTTGAACTTTTCCAGCAGTTCCCCCTCGTTGCACATGGTGGACCAGAAGTCAAAGGGCCGGGGCCCGATTTGCAAAATCTTGATGTTCCGAAAGGTTTTCACCACGTTGCACACGGCCAGGAAGTCCCGGATTCCACGCTCGAACACTGGGTCGTCCAGCCGGCAGTTTGTCAGGTATGTAAAGGGAACGCGGAAGCGGCGCAGCACCTTTCCTGTGGCAAACAATCCGCACTGGGTATCCCGCAGACGCCGCCCGTCCGGCTCAGGGCGTTCGTCCAGGGGACCCCACAGCAGTACGGGCACGTTCAGGTCTTTGGCAAGCCGGGCGCAGAGGTATTCTGTGCCGAAGTTGCAGTGGGGCAGAAACAGGCCGTCTACTCCCGCTGCCTGAAACTTTTCCAAAATCTTCAGCCGGTCGTTCTCATCGTACAGCAGCCCTTCCTCGTTGATGCCGTCAATGTCCACGAACTCCACATCCAGCTCTTTTAGCCGCTGAGCCGTCAGTCCCCGGTACTTCACCGCGTCTGGTGCGCTGAATATGCTCCGACGGGTGGGCGCAAAGCCCAGCTTGATTTTTGTCCTGCTCATCTCATATCACCCTTCTGTATGAATTACCTCCCGAAGAATGGGGAGGGGAATGCCGTGCAAAGTCCTAAATGCCCCGTATATCCCTCACGCTGTCCCGACAGATAAACGAGCTGGCCACCTGGGTCTTTGTGCGGTAGCTGTTCTCGTCTCCTGCAATCTCCATCAGTCTGCGTACAGCAGCTTGACCCATCTCATAATTGTATACCCGCACGGTTGTCAGCGGCGGACTGGATATGGCGCAAAAGGGCAGATCGTCAAACCCCACAATGGACACCTGCTGCGGCACCTGCACCCCAGCCTGGGCCAGAGCGCGCATGGCGCCCAGGGCGATCATGTCGTTATCCGCAAAAAAGGCGGTGGGCAGCTCAGGCTGCTGGGCCAGCAGTCTGGCCATGTCCGCGCAGGCCGACTCCATGCCAGTGGAAAGGGTAAGGGTATATTTGGGGTCGGGCTGCAGACCCTGCTCTGTCATGGCCCGGAGATAGCCCTGGCGGCGGTAGTAAAAGTTCTTTATCTGCATTTTCCCCCGCAAATGGCCGATACGGGTATGCCCCCGCTCAATCAGATAGGACACCGCCCGGTACGCCGCGTCTGTATTGTCAATCAGAACAGCGTTGAATTCCAGCTCCTCAAACCAGCTGTCCAGAATGACCACCGGAGCCAGAGCCCTCTGGAACTTTGCCGCCTCGTCAGCGTCCATCTCTGTAGCCAGAACCAGCAGCGCAGAGCTGCTGTCCTCTAAGAGCTCTGTGAGCCGTGCATGGTACTCCGGGTCGTTTTTTTGCAGATGACAGGTGACGGCTTCCAGGTTCTGCCGCCGGCATTCCGCCTCTACCCCGGCCATCAGCCGGGAGAAGAAGGGGGAGTCGTTGACCACCGAGCCGTCCGCCTGATACACCACCAGCCGGATTCGCTGGATTTTCAGCCCGTCAAAGTACCCCACCTCTCTGGCGGTCTGAAAGATTTTCTCTGCCGTGGCCCTGTTGACTCCCCGCTTGTTGTTCAACGCGTTGGAGACTGTTGCCGGAGAAAAGCCAGTAAGCCGGCTAATGGTTTTTATGTTTGGTTTCATATATCAGCTAATCCCTTTCTATGCGCCCAGTATTTGTTTTTTTCTTGATGGGCCGCCTCAGGC